>NZ_JBSHCT010000009.1:58637-171770 GCF_053615935.1 Nocardiopsis sp. NPDC055879 | reverse complement strand
CACCCCGCGCGCCGCGCCCCGCCCCCCCCGCCGCGGTGCGGGGCGGCCCGCCGCCCCCCGCCCCGGCCGGGGGGGGCGCCCGCCCCGGCCCCCCCCCCCCCACGCCGCAGACCACCGACGAACGGAGAACCCGCAGTGACTCGCACACCCCAGGCCGCCGCCGAGCAGGCCGCAACCGAATTGCGTGAACGTACCGGTGTGGACGGCTACGACATCGCCCTGGTGATGGGCTCGGGGTGGGCGCCCGCCGCCGACCTGCTCGGCGACGCCGAGCACGAGCTGCCCTCCTCGGAGCTGCACGGTTTCCTGAAACCGGCCGTGGACGGCCACAGCGGCACCATTCGCTCCATCGGTGACGGCGACCGGAACATCCTCGCGTTCTTGGGCCGCACCCACCTGTACGAGGGCCACGGAACCGACTCCGTCGTGCACGGTGTGCGCACCGCCGTCGCCGCCGGGGCCCGCAAGATCGTGCTCACCAACGCCGCGGGCGGCATCAACACCGACTACGCCGTCGGTTCCCCGGTGCTGCTCTCCGACCACATCAACATGACCGCGAAGTCGCCGCTGTCCGGTGCCGACTTCGTCGACCTGAGCCGGACCTACAGCCCCGAACTGCGCGCGATCGCCCATGACGTGGTCCCGGACCTGCGCGAGGGCGTCTACGCGGCCATGCCCGGCCCGCACTTCGAGACGCCCGCCGAGGTCCGCATGCTCCGGGCCCTGGGCGCCGACCTGGTCGGTATGTCCACCGTGCTGGAGGCCATCGCCGCCCGCGCGGCCGGCGCCCAGGTGCTCGGCCTGTCCCTGGTCACCAACATCGCCGCGGGTCTGGAGGGGGCCAACCTCGACCACCAGGAGGTCCTGGCGACCGGACGCGACTCCGCCCAGGCCGTCGGTCGCGTGCTGGCCGACATCGTCGCCAAGGTCTGACCGAACGATCTCGCCCGCGGCACCGCGGGCGAGATCATCGGCACGCCCCACCATCAGCGGCTCCATCCGGAAGGTTCTGCCTTGACCGCCACCGAACTCCTCGCCCGGGCCCGGGACTGGTACGCCCAGGACCCGGACCCCGTCACCCGGGACGAACTGTCCGACCTGATCGTCCGAGCCGAGACCGGGGACGACGCCGCCCTGGCCGACCTGGGGGACCGGTTCGCCACCAAGCTGGAGTTCGGCACGGCCGGTCTGCGCGGTGAGCTCGGGGCCGGGCCCAACCGGATGAACCGGGTGGTGGTCATGCGCGCCGCCGCGGGCATCGCATCCTGGCTGGGGAAGGGCGGCAAGCACGTGGTGATCGGTTACGACGCCCGGTACCGGTCGGCGGACTTCGCCCACGACAGCGCCGCCGTCCTCACCGGGGCCGGTCACCGCGTGTCCTTGCTGGCGGAGCCGTTGCCCACCCCGGTGCTCGCGTACACCCTGCGCGACCTGGGCGCGGACGCGGGGATCGTGGTCACCGCCAGCCACAACCCGCCCAAGGACAACGGCTACAAGGTGTACGTGGGCGGTCCCGGGGACGACGCCGGCAGCCAGATCGTCTCCCCGGTGGACGCAGAGATCTCCGCCGCCATCGACGCGGTCGGTCCCGTGGGCGACCTGCCGTCGGGGCGGGACTGGACGGTGTTGGGACCCGAGGCGCTGGAGCGCTATCTGGACGCGGTCACCGCGCTGCCCCTGGGCCGGGACCGGGACCTGTCGGTGGTCTATACGGCCATGCACGGTGTGGGCGGCCGGGTGCTGGTGGAGGCGGCCCGTCGCGCCGGGTTCGTCGCCCCCACGGTGGTCGCCGAACAGTTCGAACCCGACCCCGCCTTCCCCACGGTGGACTTCCCCAACCCGGAGGAACCCGGCGCCATGGATCTGGCGTTGGCCCTGGGCGAGCGGACCGGCGCGGACCTGATCGTGGCCAACGACCCCGACGCCGACCGGCTCGCCCTGGGGGTCCCCGGATACGGGATGCTCACCGGCAACGAGGTGGGCGGGCTGCTCGCGCGGTACGTCCTCGACCACACCAACGGTGCCGAACGGGTCGTGGCCACCTCCATCGTCTCCTCCAGCCTGCTGGAGAAGATCGCCCGCGCCCGTGGCGTGCACTACGAGGAGACCCTCACCGGGTTCAAGTGGCTGGCCAGGGCCGGCGCGCCGGGACAGCGGCGGGTGTTCTCCTACGAGGAGGCCCTGGGCTACTGCGTGGGCGGCGACACCGGGAGGCCGGTCGCGGACAAGGACGGGATCGGTGCCGCGCTGATGGCGATGGCCCTGGCCGCGACGGCCAAGCGCGAAGGGCGAACCCTCCTGGACCTGATCGACGAGCAGGCCCGCGAGTTCGGCCTGCACCTGAGTGATCAGCTCTCGGTGCGGGTGCGGGACCTGTCGGAGATCTCCGCGGCGATGCGGCGGTTGCGCGCCGAACCGCCCACCGCGTTCGGTCCCTTGAAGGTGTCGGGGGTCGTCGACTTCGCCGGCGGTCACGAGGGGCTGCCGCCGACGGACGCGCTGCGCTTCGAACTCCAGGGCGCGGTGTGGGGGCGGGTCACGCTGCGCCCCTCGGGTACCGAACCCAAGCTGAAGGCCTACGCCGAGGTGGTGTCGGGGGTCGGGGGCGACGTCGCGGCCATCCGCGCGCAGGGCTCGAAGGTGCTGTCCGAGCTGATGGCCTCGGTCGCCGAAGTGGTCAGGGGATGATCGGGGCGGGGTTCACTCCGCGTCCTCGGTGGGTTCGACGACGGGGCGGTGTACGACCTCGTCTATGACGGTGAGGGTCTGGGTCGAGGTGACTCCGGGGAGCGCCTGGAGCCGGGTCAGGATCAGATCGCGCAACTGGTTGGTGTTGGCGACCCGGACGAGCAGGACGATGTCGGCGGATCCGACCACGTACCAGCAGTACTCGATCTCCGGGTAGGAGGAGAGGATCTCCCGGTTGGCGCGCCAGTCGGGCTGGCTGCCGGAGATGAGCACGAGCGCGGTGACGCCCAGACCCATCTTGGAGTGGTCGGTCACCACGGAGTAGCCGCGGATGACGCCTTCATCGGTGAGCCGCTTGATCCGGTTGTAGGCCGTCGCGCGGGAGACGTTGGCCAGTGCGGCGATCTCCGTGATGCCGGTTCGAGCGTCCTTGGCGAGAGCGCTCAGGATGGTCTGGTCGGTCGAGTCCGGCCGCCGGCCGTTCCTGCGCTGGTCGCCCATGGCCATTGCGTGCTCCTCGTGTGCTCTTGTCGTAGTGCTCGGCTCCTTGCTGTCAACGTTGACAGGGAGCTAAGGAAATACCAGGTGAACGTTGTTCTCGTCCATTGAAATCTCAGTCGGCGAGATACGGGCGCGGGTTCGGGCGATGAGGGTCGGGGGACGGGGGATGCGCTCCGGAACTCTTGTGCGAATCACCAAGCGGCGAACGCGTTGGTGGACGATCGACTGTACTCATGGTTGACGCGCGGGATGAGTGGTGGGTTTCCCCCGACTGGTCGGTAACTACACCGCGGTGTCCTGAATCAGACATATTTTCTCGCCGAATCGGCCATTTCGGTGCTATTTGTCGTAACTGTGTGGACATGCAACGACTCCAGTGGGCGGGGTTCCGAAGGTACGGGGCCCGGTGCCGCTCAGGCACCCCTCGTGTTCGGATCGCAACGCGTCGGTGTCCGTTCCGGGGCGAACGGGGTGCCGGCGAGCGATCGTCGGCCGCCGTGTCGGACGGCCCGCGTCACGGGCGGTTGATCATGATTCGTGATGTTTGGCGTAGCGTGTCGTTTTCCGCTTCTCTGGACCTCAAATCTTGGACATCAGCGAACGATTCTGCTTTCAATGTGCTTGAACGTCTCGACTGTTCGGCTGTATCTAGCGGAACCGTCCAGTCGTGCGGAGAATCGAGGGCAGGAACGTGACCACCCCGAGCCCGGTGGCGTGCCACCGCGCGCCCAAAGGCCATGTTGGGAGCCGCTCGCCATGCCACCCCGAGAGTCGACGGGCCAGGACTCCATCACAGTGGAACACCTGTCACCCGAACTCACCCGCGGTCTCTATCGCGACATGCGCACCGCGAGAGACCTGGACACCGAGGCCATCGCCCTGCAACGCCAGGGCGTCTTCCCCGCCTATGTCTCCGTCCGAGGACAGGAGGCCGCACAGGTCGGCGGGGCCACCGCGCTCGATCCCACCCGCGACTTCGTCTTCCCCACCTACCGAGAGATGGCCGCCGCCCTCGCCTACGGAGTCGAGATGGTCGGCTACATGGCCACCCACCGAGCCCTGTGGCACGGCGGCCTATACGACGTCATGGACTCCCGATTCGGCGCCGTCAACGCGGTCGTGGGCGGACCGGTGCCGCACGCCGTCGGCTGGGCGGTCGGCGAAAGACTCCGAGGTGGCGAGGGCGTTGCCATGGCTTACTTCGGCGACGGCGCCAGCTCCGAAGGCGACGTCCACGAGGCCATGAACTTCGCGGGGGTCTTCACGGCGCCCGTCATCTTCTTCTGCCAGAACAACCAGTGGGCGCTGTCGGTGCCCAACCACCGCCAGGTCGCCGGTGGTTCCATCGCGGCGCGCGCCCAGGGCTACGGCATCGAGGGCGTCCTGGTGGACGGCAACGACGTCGGCGCGGTCTACACCGCGACCGCCAAGGCCGTCCAGCGGGCCAGGGAGGGCGGCGGCCCCACCGTCATCGAGGCCCTCACCTACCGGGTCGAACCGCACTCCACCTCCGACGACCCCGGCCGCTACCGGGACGAGGGGGAGGCCGCCCGCTGGCGCGAACGCGATCCCCTCACACTGCTGCGCGCCGCGTTGGTCGAGGCCGGTCACGCCGACGAGGCCGACCTGGACCGGATCGACGCCGAGTCCGCCGAACGGGCCGAGGAGATCCGCGACGGTGTCGCCGAGGCCCCCGAGCCCCACGGCTCCGAACTGTTCACCCACGTGTTCCGGGAGACCACGGAGGAACTCACCCGGCAGCACCGAACCTGGCAGGAAGAGGTCGAGCTGTGACCGAGCTGATCGAGCGCGCCGCCGCCCCGGATCCGCGGGGCGAGGCGGTCGAACTGTCCATGCAGCAGGCCATCAACCGGGCCCTGCGCGTCCTGCTCGCCGAGGACCCGAAGGTGCTCGTCTTCGGTGAGGACGTCGGCGCCCTGGGCGGTGTCTTCCGCGTCACCGACGGGCTTCAGAAGGAGTTCGGGGAGCAGCGTGTCTTCGACACCCCCTTGGCCGAGTCCGCCATCATGGGCATGGCGGTCGGCCTGGCCATGAACGGACTGCGGCCCGTCCCCGAGCTCCAGTTCGACGGTTTCGCCTACCCCGCCATCGACCAGATCGTGAACCAGGTGGCGCGCATGAACTACCGCACCCGCGGCGCCACGCCCATGCCGATCACCCTGCGGCTGCCCTCCTTCGGTGGCATCCAGGCCCCCGAACACCACGGGGAGAGCCTGGAGGCGCTCTTCGCGCACACCCCCGGCCTGAAGGTCGTGGCCCCCTCCGACCCGGGCGAGGCCTACAGCCTGCTGTTGCAGTCGGTGCGCTCCGACGACCCGGTCGTGTACATGGAACCCAAGGCCCGCTACTGGGACCGCCGACCGGTCCGGCTCAGCGAGCCCACCGACCCCATCGGAACCAGTCGGATCGTCCGCCCGGGCCGACACGCCACCCTCGTCGCCTGGGGCGCCATGGTGCACAAGTGCGTGCGGGTGGCCGAACTGGCGGCCGAGGACGGTGTGGAGTTGGAGGTCCTGGACCTTCGCTGGCTCAAGCCCATCGACGCCGCCGGGCTCGTGGCCTCGGTCTCGCGCACCAAGCGCGCCGTGGTCGTCCACGAGGCACCGCTCACCGCGGGGCTCGGAGCGGAGGTCGCCACCCTGATCACCGACGGCTGCTTCCGCGAACTGGCCGCCCCGGTCCAGCGGGTCACCGGCTTCGACGTCCCCTACCCGGCCGGCCCCCTGGAGTCCCAGTACCTGCCGACGATCGACCGCGTCCTGCTCGCGGTCCAGCGAACCCTGGAGTACTAGCCCACATGGCACAAGAGAACATCACCTTCACCCTTCCCGACCTCGGGGAGGGACTGGTCGAGGCGACCGTACTGGAGTGGCAGGTGGCGGTCGGCGACGTGATCGGCCGCAACGACCCGCTGGTCGAGGTGGAGACCACCAAGTCCGCCGTGGTGATCCCCTCGCCCAAGGCCGGACGCGTGGTGGAGCTGCACGCGGAGGAGGAAGGGATCGTTCCCGTCGGCGACCCACTGGTGACCTTCGCGGTGGAGGTGGAGGAGGCACCGCGGGCCGGCATCGTCGGCAAGGTGCCCACCGAGGAGGCGGCACCGCGACGAAGGGTCCGCCTCAAGCCCCCGACGGACTGACCGACCCATCGGTCCCAAGCCCCATCCTCATCGGAGACCCGTTCGGATGTCGACACGAGTGAGAGCCCTTGTCTCGACCATTCACTCAGAGGAACATCTGAATGGGTCTCCGTTCTCTTTGGTGAAATACCCGAACCGGGAAAGGTGCGGAACGATTCATGACAGCGAATCTCGTCGGAGACGTGACAATAAGCTATGCGGATTTGTCGCCGCAGGCACCGAGTGACTCCGTTCCGGTGCTTCTGTTGCACGGTTTCGGAAGCTCCTTCGACATGAATTGGCGGGCCACCGGTTGGCTCCGAACACTGGAGACCGAGGGGCGCCGGGTGATCGGCCCGGACCTGCGCGGCCACGGGGGCAGTGACAAACCCACCGAAAGCGGGCTTTATCTGCCCGAACACTTCGTCGCCGACCTTCTGCGGCTCCTCGACGAGCTCGGCCTGCCGAGCGTCGACGTGGTCGGCTACTCCATGGGGTCCAGGCTTGCCTGGGCGCTCGCGCTCACCGCCCCCGAGCGCGTACGCCGCCTGGTGTTGGGCGGGTTCGGCCCGGTCGACGCGCTGGCCGGCCTGGGCGAGGGCGAACCCGGAACGGGGGACGCCCCCTTCGATCACGTCTTCCGCGCGGTCGGCGGGCTACCCGGCAACGACCCCGAAGCGCTCGCCGCCTGTGCGCGGGGTCAGGCCGCCGATCCCTTCACCGTCGAACCCCGCCCCGAGGGCGTGCCGATCCTGCTGGTGGCCGGGGTCAAGGACACGGTGGCCGAGGGTGTCACCGACCTGGCCGCCTCCTGCGAGGGCGTCTTCGTGGAGATCCCCGGGCGCGACCACGCCAACGCGGTCTCCTCCCGGGTGTTCAAGCAGGCCGCGGTGGACTTCCTCGCCGGCTGAGCGGTCGGGCCCGATATATTGGGTCAGGCCGGTCTAGACCGGCCGGCTTCCACGTGGGTGTGTGACCAAAGGTGAGGGGTGCGGTACAACCGGTCGTAATCTCGTGTTCTGCCAGGGAAGAGGGGGGTCGAAAACCGAGAAAGGCCGAACGGGCGGCCCCTCCCGGAGCGCCCTCGGCAACTTTCGAGTAAGGCCCCGTGTCACTTGGCTCTCGCCTTCATAACAACTCCGACCCTGGGTTAGGTGTACTTTCCGCAACGGGATATCGTCCGGCTGCAGAACTCAGGCCGGTCCCGCGCGGAATGCGGCACCGCTGAGAGGGCGAAGGGGAGAGTTACCCAAGTGAAGCGTAGTAACGCAGCCAAGTTCGCCGCGGTCGCCGCGGCGGGCATGCTGGCACTCACCGCGTGCGACAGCGCGGTCGAAGACGGCGACAACGGCGGTGCCGAAGGCGGAGACGAGACCTCCGAAGTACGCGTGGGCCTGGCCTACGACGTCGGTGGTCGCGGCGACCGTTCCTTCAATGACTCCGCGTTCCGAGGCCTGGAGCAGGCGGCCGAGGAGCTGGGTGTGGAGACCCAGGACTTCGAGCCGTCCGACGGCGAGCCGGACTCCGCCAAGGAGGAGCGTCTGGCCACCATGGCCGATGAGGGCTATGACGTCGTCATCGCGGTCGGGTTCGCCTATGACGCCGCCATCCAGGCGGTCGCGCCCGAGTACCCGGAGGTCCACTTCGCGATCGTGGACTCCGAGATCGATGGGATCGACAACGTCACCAGCCTGGTCTTCGCCGAGGAGCAGGCCTCCTTCCTGGCCGGCGCCGCCGCGGCGTTGACCACCGAGGAGGACCACGTCGGTTTCGTCGGCGGTGTCGAGACCCCGCTGATCCACAAGTTCGAGGCGGGCTTCAGCGCGGGCGTCGAGCACGTGAACGAGGACGTCAACGTCGAGATCGACTACCTGAGCCAGCCGCCGGACATGAGCGGCTTCAGCGACCCGGCCCGTGGCCGTGAGGTCGCCCAGGCCCAGTACGACCGTGGCGCGGACGTCATCTACCACGCCGCCGGCGCCTCCGGCAACGGTGTCCTGGAGTCGGCCGTGGACAACGACTTCACCTTCATCGGTGTCGACAGCGACCAGTACGAGAACGCCGACGACGAGCAGAAGCCGCACGTGCTGACCTCCGCCATCAAGCAGGTCGACCTCTCGGTGTTCGAGCTCATCAAGGCCGCCACCGAGGACAGCGTCGAGGGCGGTATCCAGCGCTTCGACCTCAGTGAGGGCGGTGTGGACTACACCACCACCAACGAAGAGGCGATCGCTCCGCTGCAGGAGGAGCTCGACGAGCTCAAGGAGCAGATCATCGCCGGTGACATCGAGGTTCCCACCGAGCCCTGATGGGCACGGAACCCACCACTGAGCGGGCACCGGGCCCGCGCCGTGATCCACACCGGTCACGAGGAACGGAGCCGGAGGGGGCGCAGACCCCCTTCGGCTCCGCCCGGTAGCCGCACCGCGACGAAGGTGTCCGGACGTGGCCGTACCCCGGCCCGCCCGCGCCCCGCCGCAAGTTCCCCAAGAGGAGTCTGATGAGCAGCACGCCATCGGGCGGCGGGTCGAATGGACCCGCCGCCGTTGAGCTGCGCGGGATCACCAAGCGTTTTCCCGGCGTCGTGGCCAACCACGACATCGACATCACCGTGGCTCCCGGTACCGTGCACGCCATCGTCGGCGAGAACGGGGCGGGTAAGTCCACGTTGATGAAGACCCTGTACGGCATGCACAAGCCGGACGAGGGCACCATCCACGTCAAGGGTCGAGAGGTGCGGTTCCACTCGCCCTCCGACGCGATCAAGAACGGCATCGGCATGGTGCACCAGCACTTCATGCTCGCCGACAACCTGACCGTCCTGGAGAACGTGGTCCTGGGCGCCGAACGCCGTCATGGCATCGGCAACAAGGCCCGTGAACAGATCCGTGCCCTGTCCGGCCAGTACGGTCTCGGGGTCGAACCCGACCGCCTGATGGAGGACCTGGGCGTCGGCGACCGCCAGCGCGTGGAGATCCTCAAGGTCCTCTACCGAGGCGCCGAGACCATCATCCTGGACGAGCCCACCGCGGTCCTGGTCCCGCAGGAGGTCGACGAACTCTTCGACAACCTGCGCGAACTCAAGCGCGAGGGCCTGACCGTCATCTTCATCTCGCACAAGCTCGACGAGGTCCTGTCGGTCGCCGACGAGATCACCGTCATCCGACGCGGCACCACCGTCGCCACCGCGGACCCGCGCACCACCACCGCGCGGGAACTGGCCACACTGATGGTCGGTGGCGAACTGCCCGTCCCCGAGTTGCGCGAGTCCACCGTCACCGATCACGTGGTCCTGTCCCTGGACGGGATCACCGTGACCTCCGCCGACGGCCGCAAGGTCGTGGACGACGTCTCCGTGGACATCCACAAGGGTGAGATCGTCGGCATCGCGGGCGTCGAGGGCAACGGCCAGTCGGAGCTCATCGAGGCCATCATGGGCATGCGTCGGGTCTCCTCCGGCCACATCCGCCTGGAGGAGGACGACGTCACCTCGTGGTCCACGCTGCGCATCCGTGAGGCGGGCGTCGGCTACATCCCCGAGGACCGACACCGCCACGGTGTGCTGTTGGAGTCCCCGCTGTGGGAGAACCGCGTCCTCGGTCACCAGACCCGCGAACCCAGCGTCCGCGGACCCTGGATCAACAGGGCCGGTGCCAGGCAGGACTCCGAGCGCATCGTCGCCGAGTACGACGTGCGCACCCCCGGCATCGACGTCATCGCGGACGCGCTCTCCGGCGGTAACCAGCAGAAGTTCATCATCGGTCGGGAGATGAGCGGGGAACCGCGCTTCCTGGTCGCCGCGCACCCCACCCGGGGCGTGGACGTGGGCGCCCAGTCCGCGATCTGGGAGCAGCTGCGCGAGGCCCGGGCCGACGGCCTGGCCGTGCTGCTGATCTCGGCGGACCTGGACGAGCTGATCGGCATGTCCGACACGCTGCACGTCATCCTGCGGGGCCGTCTGGTGGCCGAGGCCGACCCGACCGACGTCACCCCCGAACAGCTCGGCTCCGCCATGACCGGCGCCGGCCTGCCGGGCGACCGGGAAAGCGATTCCGGTGCGGGCGACCGTACCGGCGAAGAAGAGAACGAGGGCGGCGCATGAGTAAGCTTCCCCGCCCCGACATGACCATGTCCGGGCCCGTGGCCGCCGCGATCGCGGTCGTCCTGGGCGCCGGGGTCACCGCGGGGCTCGACCTGGCGCTGCTGTGGTGGGTGGCGATCATCATCGGCGTGGTGGTGGCCTTCGGCTTCGTGGCCTGGTCCGCCCCACTGGTTTCCAACGCGCGAGACGCCGGATCCGGCGGCGCAGAGGAGGAGGGGACCGCCCTCCACAAGACCCTGGTGGTGCCCACGGCGCTGCTCTTGGCCGTGGTGTCGGGCCTGCTGTCCGCCTGGCTGCTGGACCTGCAACTCCAGGAGTGGGCCGCGGCCCTGATCGGTGCCGCCATCGGCGCGGCGCTGGCGTTCCTGCTGTTCCACCGCCTGTCCACCATGTTGGCGCTGTCCTTCGCCGCGGTGTTCGCCGCGGGGATCCTCGCCATCGCGGTGACCGCGGCGGTGCTGTACTTCAGCGGCATCACGCCGCTGGCCACCTTCGAGCGGATGCTGGAGTACGGCACCAGGCCCAACAGCATGGTGCAGATCATCAACGACGGTGTCACCTACTACCTGGCCGCCGTGGCCGTGGCGATCGGCTTCAAGATGAAGCTGTTCAACATCGGCGTCGACGGTCAGTACCGACTGGCGGCGCTGCTGGCGGCCGCGGTCGGCGGTTACCTGGTCCTGCCGCCGGTGATCAGCCAGTTCGTCGTCATCGTCACCGCGGTCGCGGTCGGTGGCGTGTGGGCGGGCATCGCCGGTTACCTCAAGGTCGCCCGTGGCGTGTCCGAGGTGATCTCCACGATCATGCTCAACTCGATCGCCACCGGCATCACCGCCTACCTCTTGACCGAGGGGCGTCTCGCGGTCGAGATCAGCACCAACAACATCGGTACCCCGCCCATCCCCGAGTCCGGTTGGGTCCCCGGTATCCCGGCGACCTTCCTCGGTTCGGAGCGGGAGATCTTCGGTCTGATCTTCCTCGCCGTCGCGGTCGGCATCGGTTACTGGATCATGCTCAACCGCACCCGGTTCGGCTTCGAGCTGCGGGCCACCGGCCAGTCCAAGACGGCGGCCGAGGCCAGTGGTGTCGACGTCAAGAAGATGGTCTTCCTGTCCATGCTCTTCTCCGGCATGGTCGCGGGACTGGTGGGCCTGCCGCAGCTGCTCGGCAGCTCCCACTACTACGCCCTGGACTTCCCGACCGGGATCGGCTTCATCGGCATCGCCATCGCGCTGCTGGGCCGCAACCACCCGGTGGGCATCGTCTTCGCCTCCCTGTTCTGGGCCTTCCTGAACCAGGCGGCGGGCATCCTGCCCTTCGACGGCATCCCCCAGGAGATCGCGGTCATCGCGCAGGCCACTATCGTCCTCACGGTCGTCGTGGTCTACGAGGTGGTCCACCGCTGGGGCCGTCGCTACGAGCAACAGCAGATCGGCAGGCAGCTCGGTCAGACGATCGAGACCACACCGGAGCCCGCGGCCGTGTCCCACGGCCCGGAGAACGGTTCCGACGAGGGTGACGACAGCGTCCCCGGCCGCTCCAAGGAAGACGGCACCGACGACAAGAGCGGTGGGGAGGCACAGTGAGCCAGGAACTCAACGTGATGGAGTCGGTGACCAAGCGCCGGCCCAAGGGGTGGGCGCGCTGGCGCGTCCTCACCCTGCTGATGGCGGTCTTCGTGTCCCTGGCGGGCCTGCGGGTCATCACCGGCCAGGACATGCTGACCGACGCGGGCACCGTCCGCACCACGCTGACCTTCGCGGTCCCGATCGGTCTGGCCGCCCTCGGTGGTCTGTGGGCCGAACGCGCGGGCATCATCAACATCGGTCTCGAAGGCATGATGATCTTCGGGACCTGGTTCGGGGCCTACTTCGCGTGGAGCTTCGACAACCCGTGGATCGGCCTGCTCGCGGGGACCATGGGCGGCATGCTCGGTGGTCTGATGCACGCGGTGGCCACGGTGACCTTCGCCGTGGACCACATCGTGTCCGGTGTGGCCATCAACATCCTGGCCCTGGGCGCCATGCGCTACATGTCGATCCTGATCTACTCCGACATCCCCGGCGCGGGCGCGGCCCAGTCCCCGGTGGCGCCGTCGTTCCCCACCCTGAACGTTCCGTGGCTGCCCGAGGCCCTCGCCCCCGTCGCCCAGAGTGGGATCTTCCTGGTCAGCGACCTGGCGTCGCTGGTCATCGGGCTCACCACCCGCATGTCCGCGCTCACCCTCATCGCCATCCTGCTGATCCCGATCACCTACCTGGTGCTGTGGAAGACCACCTTCGGTCTGCGGTTGCGGTCGGTGGGCGAGAACCCCGACGCCGCGGAGTCCCTCGGCGTGCCGGTGTACACCCTCAAGTACATCGCCGTGGTCGTCTCCGGTGGCCTGGCCGGTATGGGCGGGGTGTTCCTGGCGATCGTCGCCTCGCAGATCTACCAGGAGGGGCAGACCGGCGGCCGCGGCTACATCGGTCTGGCCGCGATGATCTTCGGTAACTGGCGTCCGGGTGGTCTGGCCATGGGCGCGGGCCTGTTCGGCTACACCGACGCCCTCCAGGTGCGCGGCGGCGGCGCGGCCATCCACGCCCTGTTGCTGCTCCTGGCCGTGGTGCTGCTGGTGGTGGCCGTCTGGCAGGTGCGCAAGGACCGCAAGGGCATCGCCATCGCCGGTTTCCTCACCGCGGTCGTGCTGCTGCTGTGGTACTTCAGCACCGACTCGCTGCC
This sequence comes from Nocardiopsis sp. NPDC055879, assembly GCF_053615935.1. Lineage (NCBI taxonomy): Bacteria > Bacillati > Actinomycetota > Actinomycetes > Streptosporangiales > Nocardiopsidaceae > Nocardiopsis > Nocardiopsis sp. NPDC055879. Next base: position 158,619 of record NZ_JBSHCT010000009.1, on the reverse strand, counting down.
GCGCGAGCTGGCCACCTACAGCCCGCACATCGCCACCCTGTTGGTGTTGTCCCTGGCCTCGCAACGGCTGCGGGCACCCGCCGGGGTGGGCAAGCAATGGAGGGCGAGCCGATCATGAGCGGATCCGAGACGAGCGTGGACTGGGCGGCGCTGAGAGAGATCGCCCGGGAGGCCATGACGCGCGCCTACGCGCCCTACTCGAAGTACCCGGTGGGCGCGGCCGCGCTGGTCGACGACGGCCGGGTCGTGAGCGGCTGCAACGTGGAGAACGCCTCCTACGGCGTGGGCCTGTGCGCCGAATGCGGGCTCGTCAGCGCCCTGCACGCCGGCGGGGGAGGCCGGCTGGTCGCCTTCGCGTGCGTGGACGGACAGGGCGAGGCCCTGATGCCGTGCGGGCGCTGCCGCCAGTTGCTGTACGAACACGGCGGTCCCGAGATGCTCCTGGACACCCCCGAGGGGATCCTCCCCATGGAGCGGGTGCTGCCCCAGGCGTTCGGACCGCACAACCTCACCTGATCAGTCGATCGCAAGGCGTCTCCCCGGCCCCGCCCCGCGTGGCCGGGGAGACGTCATTGGAAGGGACATGACATGGACGTCATCGAGATCATCCGGGCCAAGCGCGACGGGGTGGAGCTCACCCCCGAACAGATCGACTGGGTGATCGCGGCCTACACCCGTGGCGAGATCGCCGAGGAACAGATGTCGGCGCTTGCCATGGCGATCTTCCTCAAGGGGATGAACCGCGCCGAGGTGGCGCGCTGGACCGAGGCCATGTTGGGCTCGGGGGAACGCCTGGACTTCTCCGACCTGGCCCGACCCACCACCGACAAGCACTCCACCGGTGGGGTGGGCGACAAGATCACCCTGCCGCTGACCCCGACCGTGGCGGCCTGTGGGGCGGCCGTGCCTCAGCTCTCCGGACGTGGGCTCGGCCACACCGGCGGCACCCTCGACAAGCTGGAGTCGATCTCGGGGTGGAAGGCGTCGCTGTCCACCGAGGAGATGCGGCGGGTCATCGTCGACACCGGCGGGGTGATCTGCGCGGCCGGTGCCGGACTGGCGCCCGCCGACCGCAAGCTCTACGCCCTGCGCGACGTCACCGGCACCGTCGAGTCCATCCCGCTCATCTCCGCCTCCATCATGAGCAAGAAGCTGGCGGAGGGCACCGGCTCGCTGGTGCTCGACGTCAAGGTGGGATCGGGCGCGTTCATGAAGGACCTGACCGCCGCCACCGAGCTGGCCCGCACCATGGTGGACATCGGTAACGACCACGGGGTGCGTACCGTGGCGCTGCTGACCGACATGGAGAGCCCGCTGGGCCGCCAGGTCGGTAACGCCCTGGAGGTGGCCGAGGCGGTGGAGGTGCTCTCCGGTGGCGGACCGGCCGACGTGGTGGAGCTGACCGTGGCCCTGGCCCGGGAGATGCTCGCCGCCGCGGGGCTCACCCCTGGCGAGAACGGGATCAAGGACCCGGCCGAGGCCCTGCGCGACGGCAGCGCCCTGGAGTCCTGGAAGGACCTGATCCGGGCCCAGGGCGGCGACCCGGACGCGCCCTTGCCCGAGGCCGCGGAGAGCCGCGTGATGCTCGCCCCGGCCACGGGCACGGTCACCCGCCTGGACGCCTACCAGGTCGGCCTGGCCGCCTGGCGACTGGGCGCGGGGCGGGCGCGCAAGGAGGACGCGGTGTCCTTCGGCGCCGGAGTGACCCTGCACGCCAAGCCGGGCGAGGAAGTCGTCGCGGGCGAACCGCTGTTCACCCTGCACACCGACGAGGCCGAGCGCTTCGAGTGGGCCGCCCAGGCGCTGGAGGGCGCCTGCGACATCGGTGGCGCCGACGAGTGGACCCCGAGGCCGCTGGTCATCGACCGCGCGGCCTGAGTCCGGAGCCCGGCCGGGGCCCATGGCGGGCCCCGGCGGATCGGGTGGTCAATCCATGATCGGCGGCATCATCTGCTGCTCGGCCGCCTCGGGGACCATGTAGAAGGCCACCGCCGCGATGATCACGAACAGCAGTCCCACGATCACGGTGGCGGTCGCGCCCCACTTGGCCCACGGGCGGGTTCCCGGGTTGACCAGCGCCAGCGACAGGCCCGCGAAGAGCACCGCGAGCAGTGCCACCGCGCCGCCCATCATCAGCTGGAGCTCGATGTGGCCGATCTGCTCGGGCGCTATGGGTTGGCCGCTCACCAGGATCATGCTGGTGAGCATCTCCAGGAGCTGCCCGGACATGATGGTCACGCCGAGCAGGACCAGGCCGATGATGCCGAAGGTCTCCGCCGAGAAGGCGCCCCCGGGACGCGGATCGGACGTCGCCGCGACGCCGTGCTCCGCGTCGTCGACGTTCGGGTCCCCTTCCTGCTCGGGGTCGTGTCCCTCGACCGTCTCGTAGGGCGTTTCCTCGTCCGTCGCGGTCGTGGCCCCGGCCGGTTCGAAGTTCGGCCGGGCGGACTCGTCCGTCTCGGTCGTGGTGTTCTCGGATGCTGTGTTGTCTTCCGGTGCGGTACTCACGCGGCCAACGTACCCGTGGGTGCGTATAAGCAGTGCCTAAGAATCGCCTGGTGGGCGTAGGGATCCGGGCCGGAGGGGCCTCCGGCCCGGGGATGGAGGGGTCAGGGGGAGAGCAGGACGTAGGAGGTCACGGTCAGCAGGACCAGCAGCAGACCGACGATGACCGTGGCCGCGGCCAGGTGGCGTGCCCACGGGCGGGTGGTGGGCGCGGCGCGCAGCAATGCCACGGCGGCGCTCACCACGGCCAGGGCGGAGAACAGGCCGGCGCCGGTCAGCTGCCCCTGGACCGCCGCGCTCAGGGTGCCCTGCGCACCGGTCAGGGTGTGCTGGTTGAAGATCGCCACCAGCTCGGTGGACAAGAGGGTGGTGGCCAGTAGCAGGAGCCCGGCCACGCTGAAGGTCTCGGGTCCGAACAGGCCGGCCGGTCGGGGTTCGGGGACACCGGCGACGAAGGCTTCGCCCGCGCCGTCCTCGGCGGCTTCGGAGGTGGGGGTGGTGTCCTTGGTGTCTTCTGAGGAGGTGCTCACCCGCGTCAAAATACCGGCCCCATGTCCCGGAAGACGCCCTCCGTAACGGGATGATCGCGTCCGGTTCCGGCCATTTCATCGGATAGGGGTTCTGAACCGGGCGAATCAGAAACAAGCACAGATGCTTGTTTTTTCCTGTGTCCGGTGTCACCCTCGTTTCCATGACCGCTACAGCAGCCCCCTCCCTGCGGGTCGGCAACGCCTCCGGGTTCTACGGAGACCGCCTCGGCGCGGTGCGCGAGATGCTCACCGAAGGCACGGTGGACGTCCTCACCGGTGACTACCTGGCCGAACTCACCATGGCCATCCTCGGCCGCGACCAACTGACCGACCCCGCCCGGGGCTACGCCAGGACCTTCCTCGAACAGATGAAGGAGTGCCTGGGGCTGATCATGGAGCGCCGGGTCCGGGTCGTCACCAACGCCGGAGGACTCAACCCCCGAGGTTTGGCCGACAAGCTCACCGAACTCGCCGACGGACTGGGCTTCGAGCCCCGGATCGCCTGCGTCACCGGCGATGACGTCCTGCATCGTGCCGAGGAATTCGAGTTCGGGCACCCGCTCACCGCCAACGCCTACCTCGGCGCGTTCGGCATCGCCCGCTGCCTGGACCTGGGCGCCGACATCGTCGTCACCGGGCGGGTCACCGACGCGTCCCTCGTGGTGGGCCCGGCCGTCTCGCACTTCGGTTGGACCCGTGAGGACCTCGACGCCCTGGCCGGCGCGACCGTGGCCGGACACGTCATCGAGTGCGGCACCCAGGCCACCGGCGGCAACTACGCGCTGATCGACGAGCTCGCCGGCCGCGACCTGGACCACCCCGGCTTCCCCATCGCCGAGATCGCCGCCGACGGCGGCAGCGTCATCACCAAGCACGAGGGTTCGGGTGGCGCGGTCACGGTGGGCACCGTCACCGCCCAACTGGTCTACGAGATCGACGGCGCCCGCTACGCCGGGCCCGACGTCACCACTCGACTCGACACCGTCCGCCTCACCCAGGAAGGACCCGACCGGGTGCGGATCGACGGGGTGGTGGGGGAGGACCCGCCGCCCGACGTCAAGGTCGGCCTGACCCGGCTCACGGGCTTTTGCAACGAGGTCGAGTTCCTCATCACCGGACTGGACGCCCGGGCCAAGGCCGCGCGGGCCGAGCGGCAGATGCGCGCCGCCCTCGAACACCGTCCGCCCGCGGAGCTGCGCTTCGAGTTCACCCCCGCCGTCGACCCCCACGGCCGCACCCAGGACGACGCGACCGCACGCCTGAAGGTCGTGGTCCGTGACGGTGATCCGGCCGTCATCGGACGCCGTTTCGGCGCCGCCGCCGTCGAACTCGCCCTCGGCAGCTACGCCGGGTTCCACATCACCGCGCCACCGCGTGACGCGCGCCCCGACGGGGTCACCGCCACGCACGCCCTCGTCCCCGCCACGGAGATCGAGCACACCGTGATCACCCCCGACGGTGATCGGGAATCGGTCGCGCCGCCCGAACGCACCCGCGGGCTCGCCCCCGTACCGGAACCGGACCCGCCCGCGCCGCCGCCCGAGGGCCCCACCCGCACCGTCCCCCTCGGCCTGGTGTTGGGCGCCCGCAGCGGCGACAAGGGCGCCCACGCCAACCTGGGCGTGTGGGCCACCACCGAGGAGGGCTGGCGCTGGCTCGCCCACACCCTCACCGTGGACGTCCTGCGCGAGCTGCTGCCCGAGATCGCGGAGCTGACCGTCACCCGCCACCCGTTGCCGAACCTGCGCGCCGTCGACTTCTGGATCGAGGGGATCCTCGCCCCCGGCACCGCCCGCCGCGAGGGCCTGGACCCCCAGGCCAAGGGGCTCGGCGAATGGCTGCGCGCGCGCCGCCTCCCCGTTCCGGTGGCCCTGCTGGAACACCTCCCGACCTCGAAGACCGAGGAGAACCCGTGAGCGTCCTGACCTCCAGACTCGACATCCGTGGCCCGGCCTACGCTGAGGCGCGGGAGGAGATGCTCGGCAGGCTCGCCGAGATCGACGCCGAACACGCCAAGGCCCTGGCCGGCGGTGGTGAGAGCTACGTCGAACGCCATCGTTCCCGAGGTGGTCTGCTCGCCCGCGAACGCGTCGAACTCCTCCTCGACGAGGGCAGCCCCTTCCTTGAGCTGTCCACCCTCGCCGCCTGGGGCAGCGACTTCCAGGTGGGAGCGAGCGTCGTCACCGGCGTCGGCGTGGTCTCCGGGGTCGAGTGCGTGATCGTCGCCAACGACCCCACCGTGCGGGGCGGCGCCACCAACCCCTGGTCCCTCAAGAAGTCCGTGCGCGCCGGGGAGATCGCCGAACGCAACCGGATGCCGATGATCAGCCTGGTGGAGTCGGGCGGTGCCGACCTGCCCACCCAGAAGGAGATCTTCATCCCCGGCGGCGGCACCTTCCGCCACCTCACACGCCTGTCGAGGGCCGGTATCCCCACCATCGCCCTGGTGTTCGGCAACTCCACCGCCGGCGGCGCCTACGTCCCCGGGATGAGCGACCACGTGGTCATGGTGCGCGACCGGGCCAAGGTGTTCCTGGGCGGGCCGCCGCTGGTCAAGGCCGCCACCGGTGAGGAGAGCGACGACGAGTCCCTGGGCGGGGCACGCATGCACGCCGAGGTGTCCGGGCTCGCCGACCACCTGGCCGAGGACGAACACGACGCCATCCGGATCGGGCGGCGCATCGTCGCCCGGCTCGACCACACCAAGGCCGGCCCCGCCCCGAGTGCCACCGCACCCGAACCCCTCCACCCGGCCGAGGAACTCCTGGGCGTCATGCCGCCCGACCTCAAGGTCCCCGTCGACCCCCGCGAGGTCATCGCCCGCGTCGTCGACGGCTCCGAGTTCGACGAGTTCAAGCCCTCCTACGGCGCCGGGCTGGTCACCGGTTGGGCACGCCTGCACGGCTACCCCGTGGGCGTCCTGGCCAACGAGAACGGCGTGCTGTTCAGCGAGGAGTCACAGAAGGCCGCCCAGTTCATCCAGCTGGCCAACCGCTCCGACACCCCGCTGATCTTCCTGCACAACACCACCGGCTACATGGTCGGCGCCGAGTACGAGCAGGGCGGCATCATCAAGCACGGATCGATGATGATCAACGCCGTCTCCAACAGCACCGTCCCGCACTTCTCGGTGCTCATCGGCGCCTCCTTCGGGGCCGGGCACTACGGGATGTGCGGTCGCGCCTACGACCCGCGCTTCCTCTTCGCCTGGCCCAGCGCCCGCTCGGCGGTGATGGGCCCCGGACAGCTCGCCGAGGTCATCTCCATCGTCTCTCGGGCCTCGGCCGCCAAGAAGGGGCTGCCCTACGACGAGGAACAGGACCGCGCCATGCGGGAGATGGTCGAGAACCAGATCGAGGCCGAGTCCCTGCCGATGTTCCTGTCCGGCCGGGTCTACGACGACGGGGTCATCGACCCCCGCGACACCCGCACGGTCCTGGGACTGTGCCTGTCCTTCGCGCACAACGCGCCCGTCGCCGGCACCGACGCCTTCGGCGTCTTCCGCATGTAGAGGAGGCCAGGACATGACAAGGATCGACCCCACCACCGCCGGAGCCGTCCGCCCCGTCACCGCCCTGCTGGTGGCCAATCGAGGCGAGATCGCCCGCAGGATCATCCGCACCTGCCGCACCCTGGGCCTGACCTGCGTGGCCGTGTACGCGCCGGGCGAGGAGGACGCGGCCCACGTGCGCGAGGCCGACGCGGCCGTCGCGCTGCCCGTCCCCGAGGGTGGCGGCCCCGTGGACGCCTACCTGGACCCCGACGCCCTGGTCGAGGCGGCCCGCACCGCCGGAGCCGACGCGATCCACCCCGGCTACGGATTCCTGTCCGAGAACGCCGGCTTCGCCCGCGCCGTCGTCGAGGCCGGACTCACCTGGGTGGGCCCCTCGGCGCAGGCCGTCGAACAGATGGGTTCCAAGACCCTCGCCAAGAAGGTCGCCCGCGACGCCGGTGTCCCGGTCGCCGACGCCCTCGACCCCACAGAGGTACGCGCCGAACACCTGCCCGTGCTGGTCAAGGCGGTCTCTGGGGGCGGTGGCCGCGGCATGCGGGTGGTCCGCGACCTGGCGGCCCTGTCCACCGAGGTCGAGGCGGCCCGCACCGAGGCGGCCTCCGCCTTCGGCGACCCCGCCGTGTTCTGCGAGCCCTACGTCGAACGCGGCCGCCACGTGGAGGTCCAGGTACTCGCCGACCTGCACGGCACCGTCTGGGCGGTCGGCGAACGCGACTGCTCGGTACAGCGCCGGCACCAGAAGGTCCTGGAGGAGACCCCCGCCCCCGGTCTGCCCGAGGACATCCGGGAACGCCTGCACCGGGCCGCCGAGGACCTGGCCACGGCCATCGGCTACACCGGGGCCGGAACCGCCGAGTTCCTCGTCCCCGTCACCGACGACGGACTGGGCGAACCCGTCTTCTTGGAGATGAACACACGCCTACAGGTGGAACACCCCGTCACCGAGTGCGTCACCGGGCTCGACCTGGTCGAGTGGCAGTTGCGCGTGGCCGAGGGGGAACCGCTCCCGAAGGAGGGACCACCCGCCCCGCGCGGGCACGCCATCGAGGCCCGCCTGTACGCGGAGGATCCCCGCGAGGACTGGCGACCGCGCACCGGCGTCCTGCACGCGTTCGACGTCCCGGCCACGGACACCTCCTTCACTCCGTTCACCGAACCCGGGGTGCGGCTGGACCACGGGGTGGAGACCGGTGACGAGGTCGGCGTCGACTTCGATCCGATGCTCGCCAAGGTCATCGCCGTGGGCCGCGACCGCCGCGACGCCCTGCGTCGTCTGTCCGCCGCCCTGGCCGGAGCCCGCCTGCACGGCGTCGGCACCAACCGGGACCTGCTGGTGCGTTCCCTGCGCCACCCCCTCATGGCCGGTGCCCAAACCCGACCGGAGGGGTTGCACACCGGGTTCCTCACCGGCGACCGGCTCACCGAACTGGCGTCACCGTTGGCCACCCCCGCCACTGAGGACCTGGCCGCCCTGGCGGCCTCACTCGCCTCGGTCGAGGCCGCCCGCTCCACGGCCACCGTGCCCGCCGGGGTCCCCTCCGCCTGGCGCAACGTGCCCTCGGCGCCGCACACCCGAAGGCACACCACCTCCGACGGTCGGGAGGTCACTACGCGGTTCCGGTCGGTGCGCGGCGCCCACCTGCCCGAACAGGAAGGGGTACGGGTGCTGTCGGCCGGGGCGGAAACGGTCGTGTTGGAGGTGCGCGGGGTGCGCCGCGCCTTCGAGATCCACCGGGTCCCCGGGCAACGGCCGGACACGACCGGCTCCGTGTACGTGGAGTCCTCGCTCGGGTCGGTCGCCCTCGTCCCCGTCGATCCGCTGCCCTCACCCGAATCCAGGGTCGACCCCGGCGCACTCCCGGCCCCCATGCCGGGCACGGTCACCGCCGTGGACGTCGAGGTCGGCGAACACGTGGCCCAAGGGCGGATCCTGCTGCGGATGGAGGCCATGAAGATGGAACACCGCGTCACCGCCCCCGCCGCCGGGACCGTCCGTGAACTGCCCGTATCGGCGGGGGAGCGGGTCGGCGCCGGCGCGCCCCTCGCGGTCCTCGACTACGACACGAACGCCGAACCGACCACAGACCCCGCCCCCAACGGCGAGGAAGGAACGAACCCGTGACCGGTGCCATGACCTTCGACGAACCCGCCGAACGCGTCGAGCTGAGGGCCGCCGTCGCGGCCCTGGCCTCCCGATACGGCCCCGAGTACACCAGGGCCAAGGCCGCTGAGGGCGCCTACATGAGCGAACTGTGGCAGGAGGCCGGCGAACTCGGCTACCTGGGCGTCAACCTCCCCCAGGAGTACGGCGGCGGCGGTGGCGGCATCGGCGACCTGGCCGCCGTCATGGAGGAGTTCGGCGCCGCCGGCTGTCCCACCCTGATGATGGTCGTCTCCCCGGCCATCTGCGGCACCGTTCTGTCCCGCTTCGGCACGCCCGAGCAGCGACGAGACCGGCTGCCCGGGTTGGCGAGCGGCGAGACCATCATGGCCTTCGCCATCACCGAACCCGACGCCGGATCCAACTCCCACCGCCTCACCACCACCGCCCGACGCGACGGTGACGAATGGGTGCTCAACGGCCGCAAGACCTTCATCTCCGGGGTCGACGTCGCCGACGCCGTGCTCGTGGTCGGCCGCGTCGAGGACTCCGACACCGGGAAGCTGTCCGCCGCGTTGTTCATCGTCCCCACCGCGACCCCCGGCTTCGAGGCCCGGCGGATCGAGATGGACATCGTCGGCCCCGACCACCAGTTCCAACTGTTCATGGACGACGTGCGCCTCCCCGCCGACGCCCTGGTCGGCGATCCCGAGGCCGGACTCCGACAACTGTTCGCCGGACTCAACCCCGAACGCATCATGGCGGCCGCCTTCTCCACCGGCTTCGCCCGACACGCGCTCGACAAGGCGGTCTCCTACGCCAGGGAACGCGTGGTGTGGCGGGACCGGCCCATCGGCGCCCACCAGGGGTTGGCGCACCCGCTCGCGCAGATCAAGATCGAGATGGAGCAGGCGCGACTGATGACCCACTACGCCGCGCTCCGCTACGATGCCGGCGACGACGCGGGCGCCGGGGAGGCGGCCAACATGGCCAAGTACGCCGCCGCCGAGGCGTGCGTGCGTTCGGTGGACCAGGCCGTGCAGACCCTGGGCGGCAACGGGTTGGCGAGCGAGTACGGATTGGGAGCGATGATCGCCGCCTCCCGGTTGGCCCGGATCGCCCCGGTGAGCCGCGAGATGATCCTCAACTACGTGGCCCAGCAGTCCCTGGGGTTGCCCAAGTCGTACTGACGTTCAAGGGAAGAGGCGCGAGTGGAGACGGCACCGGACCGTGGACCCAGACAGGAACGCAGCCGGCTCACCCGGGCCAGGTTGATGGACGCGGCCGTCGCCTGTCTGGCCGAACGCGGGGTACCCGGCGCGACGGTGAGCGCCGTCGCCGAACGCGCCGGGGTCTCCCGCGGCGCCGCCCAGCACCACTTCCCGACGAGGGAGGAACTACTGCTGGCGGCGCTGCGGCACATGGTCGACAGTCGTAGCGCCGACCTGCGTCGTCGGGCGGCGTCCGTCCAGGCGGGGCCGGGACGCACCGAGGCCGTGGTGCAGATGGTGGTGGACGCCTTCAGCGGCCCCGACTTCGACGCCGCCCTTCAGTTGTGGGCGGCCGCGGCCGGAGAGCCGGCCCTGAGCGCCCAACTCATCCCCCTGGAGGAACAGGTGGGGCGGGAGTTGCACCACGCGGTGGTGGACCTGCTCGACGCCGACGAGTCGGTCCCCGGGACCCGGGAGGCGGTCCAGGCCACCCTGGACCTGGCCCGCGGACTGGGATTGGCCAACCTCCTCACCGATGACCGGGCACGACGCCGCCGTGTCGTCGGTCAGTGGGCCCGCATGCTCGAACACACCCTGCGCGGCGAGGACGTGCCAGAAGCGGATACCAGGCGGTAACCTCCTATCCGCTCCGGCATCGCCGGGATTATGATCGTGAAGCGGGCCGGGCCTCACCTCGGCCCGGCCATGACGGGTTCGATGGACAAGGCGGTGCGTCGGTGAGTGCGGATACGGGCAGGGACCTCCCCGGCCTGGCCAGGCGGGCGGTGGACGCGTTCGCGGAGAGCGCCGCGCGGCGTCGGGACCGTGACGCCCTGATGGACACGGCCTTCGCCCGGCTCTTCGACCTGTACCGGGCCACCGACCGGTCCGAACGCCGGTCCCAGGGCGGACAGAACCTCATCGCCACCCTCTCCGAACTCCTGGTCAGCGGCAGCAACCCCGACAGGATGGGCCTGTACGTGGTGCGGACCCAGACCGCGGCCGACAACGGCAGGCACGAGGGTTACCGCGCGGCGTGCTGGCGCCGCTCCATGCTGCAGATCCTCGGTGACGAGTTCGTTCCGTGGGAACGCTGTATGCGCCCGGGCGACCTGGAGGCGGTTCCGCGCATCGACGACGCCCTGGAGGCGGTGGCGGCCGAGGCCGCGCCGACCAGCGTCGAGGAGATCCCCACCTGGGTGCCACAGACGCACTGGTGGTGGTGGGAACCGGCCCGTCGGCGCGGCGAGGAGGTCGCCGGGCTGTCCCGGTCCGACACCGGTTCGCTGGACGCCGTCACCGAGTGAAGTCCGTGCGAAGGAGCCACGCGTGTCCCCCGAACCCGCCCGACGGCCGCTGTTGAACGCGACCGGACCGGCGGTGATCTCCGCCGTCGTCCTGGTGCCGTTGCGTGCGCTGATGGGGGACACCTGGATCCAGGCGCTCGCCTACGGGGCGCTCTTCGGCGCGTTGTTCTTCGTGATCACCTACGCCTGCCTGCGCTGGGCACGTTGAGGTGGCTCAGCGGACCCCCTTGATCTTCCACACGACGGCCGCGCCGAGCAGGGAGACCAGGCCGCACACGGTGTACAGCACCGGGTATCCGCCCAGGTGCACCACGATCGGGCCGGCCAGCGCCGGGGCGATCACCTGTGGTCCGGAGCTGGCGATGTTGACGATCCCCAAGTCCTTGGCGCGCCCCTCGGCGCTCGGCAGCACCTCGGTGACCAGGGCGTTGTCCACGGACAGGAACACGCCGAAGCCCACGCCCAACACCACCGCGCACACCAGCAGGGTCGGCCAGGTGGGGGAGAGGGCCACCATGAACGCCGGTACGCCCATGACCACGCCCGCCAGGGCGACCATGACGCGACGTCGGCCGATCCGGTCGGAGATCAGGCCCGCCACCACGGTGGTGGCCACCACCGCCGCCGTGTACACCAGGATCAGCGTCAACAGGCCGTCGGTGGCCGCCGACCCGGGGAAGAGCTCCTCATAGCCCACGGCGTCGCGCAGGAAGTACAGCAGGTACAGGATGAACATGGCGTTGCCGGTGCCGATGAGGAAACGGGTCAGGAACGCCCACCCGAAGTCCGGGTGCCGACGGGGCGATACCCACAGCCCGCGCAGCATGCCGCGCCAGGGCGGGCGCGCCGCGCGCGGCAGCGGCGGATCGGGTGAGAGCAGCGCGAACGGAAGCGCGAGCACCAGCGTGAGCACCCCGATGAGCGTGTAACCGGGGGCGATTTCGGTGACCACGATGGTCACCAACACGACGGCGGCGACCACGCCGGCGGACTGGGGGATGCCGATCCACCCGGAGACCGCGCCGCGCTGGCTCCGGGGCACGTGGTCGGGGACCGCGGCGAGCAGGGTCGCGTTCAGGCAGGACAGGGCCGTCTGCACCAACGACCAACCCAGCAGGACGCCCAGGACGGTCTCCTGGGTGCCCAGCACCACCAGTCCCGCGCCGCCGAGCGCCGCTCCGGTCAGTACCCAGGGGCGTCGGCGGCCCAGGCGGCCGGTGGTGCGGTCCGACAGGGCGCCGGCCAGGGGAGTGGCGATGAGGGCCATGGTGGCGCCCACCCCGGTCACCCACGCCAGGACGGTCTCCTTGTCGGCGGGGACGATCCGGCCGATCTGTTCGGGCAACAGCACCTGGAGGGGGCCGAAGAACGCCATCCACATGCCGAGGTTGGCCAGGCTGATCCCGGCCACCCACAGCGCTCGGACGGGGCGGGTGGGCTCGGCCAACGCGGCCGGGACGGGTTGTTCGGGGGAGGAGGGGGTTCCGGGCGCGGGGGGTGTACGCACGTGTGACCTGCCTAACATGAAGATGATTCATGTTAGACGTCCGGGTGGTCCGAGGGAAGGGGAGAGGCGAGGCGGGCGCCCCACGGCCCCAGGTCGCAACCCGGTGGACATGGGGCGCCCGTGCGTTCGTACCGGGGAGTACGACGCGGGTCGGTCCCCTTATTCGCCCTGGCGGCGGTGTTCGGCGCCCAGCGCGATCGGGGCGCCCAACCACTCGTCGCGCAGACCGAACGCGTCCACCAGTTGGACCGCGTAGGGCCGCAGACCCTGGCACAGGTCGTTGACGGCCGCCGTGACGGCCTTGGAACGAGCGGTGGAGAGCCGCTCGTGCTCCAGGAACCAGCCGTTGTTCTCCTCGATCACCGAGAGCACGTACAGGTCGCACACCCGGTTGAGGAGCTTGGTGGTGGACTTGTCACCACAGCGGTCGATGGCCGCCACGAACGCCTCCAGGACCACCCGGTCCATGTGCGCACGCGCGGCCTCTAGGACGTGGTCCTGGGCCTGGTTGAACACGTCGAAGGCGTCACTGCCGTCCTTGCGGGACCGGCGCAGACGCGCCGCCAGGCTTTCGAGGACGTGCTTCTCCCGGTCCTCGAACAGCTCCAGGTGCCAGCCCCGGTTGTACAGCCCCGCCTCGTCGCTGCGGCCCGGGGCGGCGGCGATGAGCCGTTCGATCAATGGGATGGCGGCGGTGCGCTCGATGACGTTCTCGAACACCTTGCCGGCCATGAACTTGGCCAGTCCCATCTGGTCCAGGTCGCCGAAGTTGTCCTTGAAGTTGGTCAGCATCGCCTTGGCCAGCTGCTGCAACAGGACCGTGTTGTCGCCCTCGAACGTGGTGAAGATGTCCGAGTCCGCCTTGAGCTGCGGGATCCGGTTCTCCGCCATGTAGCCCGAGCCACCGCACGCCTCGCGGGCGGTCTGGATGGTCGCGGTGGCGTGCCAGGTCGAGATCGCCTTCAGACCGGCCGCGCGCGACTCCAGTTCGCGCTGGGCGTGCTCGTCGCGTTCGGTGTCGCGGGAGAGCTCGTGCAGTCGGGTGACCAGCTCCTCCTGGGCGAAGTGCAGGGCGTAGGTGCGGGCCAGCGCCGGCAGCAGCTTGCGCTGTTGGGCCAGGTAGTCGAGGACCCTCACCTCCTGCTCGGGGCGGTTCTCGGTGGCGGGGCGGGTGAACTGGCGGCGGGTGTCGGAGTAGCGGATCGCGATGGCCAGTGCCGCCTTCGTGGCGGTGCCGGCGCCCCCGGCCACACTGATCCGACCACGGATGAGGGTGCCCAACATGGTGAAGAACCGACGGTTGGGGCTCTCGATCGGGCTGGAGTAGGTCCCGTCCGCGGCGACGTCGCCGTACCGGTTGAGCAGGTCGGTGCGCGGCACCCGCACCTGGTCGAACCACAGCCGGCCGTTGTCGACCCCGTTGAGGCCCGCCTTGGGGCCGCAGTCCTCGACGGTGATCCCGGGCAGCGGGTCGCCCTTCTCGTCGCGGATCGGCACCATCAGGGCGTGCACACCGTGCTCGACGAGACCGTCCGGGCCGGGCGTGCGCAGCTGGGCGAAGACCACGGCCGCGCGCCCGTCTCGGGCGGCGTTGCCGATGTAGTCCTTGCGCGCCGACTCGTCGGGCGTGTGGACCACGAACTCCTCGGTGGCCGGGTCGTAGGTGGCGGTGGTGCGCAACCGCTGAACGTCCGAACCGTGACCGGTCTCGGTCATCGCGAAGCAACCGGGCAGCTCCACGCTCATGACGCTCGGCAGGTAGCGCTGATGGTGGTCGTCGGTGCCCAGGGCGCTGATGGCCCCACCGAACAGCCCGAACTGCACACCCATCTTCACCATGAGGGACATGTCGGCGACGAGCATCTCGAACGCGACCACGGAGGCGCCGACGTCGTCGGCCCCGCCGACCGACTTCGGGAAACCGTAGGCGGGCATGCCGGTCGCGGCCAACGCGTGGAGCTGTTCGAGGGTGCGGGCGCGGTGATCCTCCATGGACAGGTCGTGCACCGGGGCGTACACGTCGCCTCGGATGACGTCGCGGGCCCTCTCGCGCACGTTGGCCCAGCGTCCGTCCAACAGACCGCGTAGTTCGGCCTCGTTCGGCTTCAACGGTGCCTGTTCGCTCATGTGCTCCCCCTGTGGTCGTTCTTCGACGCGCACCCGTGTCCCCACGTGACTACCACCAGCGCGTACACCGGCGGACCGAACACGCCCGGGCGCAGGTGTGATGAGTCCAAAGGTAGTAGGTCATCGAGTGCTCCCGATGTCCTGTTTCGGGGTCACCGGGGACGGAGATCATCCGGCCACCGTGGAGGTGAGGGGTTTCAGACCGCGATGTCGCGCAACGGGGTCGCGGGGGCCGTACTGGGGGCGACGGCCGTGTCCGTGCGCCGCAACAGGTCGTCCAAGGACAGGTCCAGGGTCGCGGCGACGGCCGCGACGGTGAAGAAGGCCGGGGTGGGGATGCGTCCGCCCTCGATCTTGCGCAGGGTCTCCACGGAGATCCCGGAACGGCGGGCGACGTCCACCATGGTGCGCTCGGCCCGGGCGGCCCGCAACATGGCGCCCAGGGCACGGCCTCGCTCGATCTGCTCTTCGGTCAGTGGTTCACGAACCATGGGGATGAGTCTAACCCGGAGCCCTTCGGAGGCCCGGAGGCTTATGGCATAGTTATACCGGTATATAAATTGGCTCGAAAGGTGCTCGAACCCATGGTCGAACTGAAGACCTCAGAAGAGATCGTCCTCATGCGCGAAGCGGGCCGCGTGGTCGCCCACGCGTTGGAGGCCGCACGCGAGACGGCCGCGCCCGGCCGCACCACCGCCGACCTGGACCGCGTCGCCGCGAAGGTCATCGCCGACGCCGGCGCGGACGCGCTCTTCCTCGGTTATCACCCCGCCTGGGCGCCGATGCCCTTCCCCGGGGTGGCCTGCGTGAGCGTCAACGACGAGATCGTCCACGGTGTCCCCTCCGCCCGACGGCTGGACGACGGCGACCTGGTGACCGTGGACTGCGGCGCCCGCCTGCGCGGCTGGTCCGCCGACGCCGCGATCAGCTTCGTGGTGGGCGAGGCCGACCCCGCCGACCTGGCGTTGATCGAGGCCACGGAGGCCGCCCTGGCCCGGGGCATCGCCGCGGCCCGACCCGACGCCCGTCTGGGCGACGTCGGACACGCCATCGCCAGGGACGCGCGCGCCGCCGGCTACGGGCTCACCGCCGACCACGGCGGACACGGCATCGGCCGCACCATGCACGAGGCCCCCGACGTGTCCAACGACGGTCGCCCCGGACGGGGCCTGAGGTTGCGTCCGGGGCTGACCATCGCCATCGAGCCGATGCTGGTGCGCGGCGGTTCGGACGGCTACGCCCACGCCGACGACGGGTGGACGGTGCTCAGCGACGACGGCACCCGCGCCGCCCACTGCGAGCACACCGTCGCCGTCACCGACGACGGACCCATGGTGCTCACCCTGCCCTGAACAGGCGGCCTGCCCCGGTCTCACTCCAGGCCGGGGACCGCCAGTTCCAAACGGGCGTGTTCGGTGTCCAAGGTGGCCATGACCCCCAGCGGAAGGGTGAGCTGGGCGGCGCAGTGACCGAAATCCAGCCCCCACAGCACCGGAACCCCCAGGTGGGAGAGCCGGTCGCGCATCAGGTCGGCGATCACCTCCGGGTTCGGTGGGCAGTCCGTCCAGGTGCCGATCGCCACCCCCCGCACCCCGTCCAACCAGCCGGTACGCAGCAGGTGGGTGAGCATCCGGTCCACTCGGGCGGCGTCCTCGTTGACGTCCTCCAGGACCAGGATGCCGCCGTTGGTCGCCAGACGGCTGTGCGGCGTGGCCAACCCGTCGTTGAGCAGGCTCAGGTTCCCGCCGAACAGCACACCCTCGGCCCGACCCGGCACCAGCGCGCGCGCCCCCGGTGAGGTGAGCACCATCCGCTTCTCGGGGGTGAACAGGGTGGCGCGCAACTCCGCCTGAGCCACCTCATCACCCACGAAGTAGAGGCTTCCCACCACCGGGCCGTGCACCGTCGTCACGCCCAGTTCGACGGCGAACGCCTCGTGCAGCGCCGTGATGTCGCTGAACCCGATCAGCGCCTTGGGTTCGGCCCGGCGCATCGCCTCGAAGTCCAACAGGTCCAGCATCCGGTGCGCGCCGTCGCCGCCACGGGCACAGAAGACCGCCCGAACGTCCGGGTCGCACCAGGCGTCCTGCAGGTCGGCGGCGCGGTCCCGATCGAGGCCCGCCAGGTAGGGCAGACTCGGATGCCGGTCGCGTACGTGCGGGGCCGATTCGACCTCCAGCCCCCACCCGGTGAGGATCTCCACCGACGCGTCCAACCGGTCGTCCGGTACCGGGCTGCACGGGGCCACCAACCGAACCCGATCGCCCTCACGCAGCCTCGGCGGCCGACGCAGTGTCGTCGGCCCGACCGCCGACGCCCCTCCACCCGTGAATTCCTCGCGCACCTCGGCCACAGACTCACCCACGTCGCTCCCCCACTCCTCTGTCGTCGTCCCCTCCACCGGTCAGGAACGCAGGAAATCGTCCAGCACCCGCACCCCGAACCGCAGACCCTCCAACGGCACCCGCTCGTCCACCCCGTGCAGCAGCCCCGGGTAGTCCACCCCCTCGGGCAGACGCATCGGGGAGAAGCCGTAACAATCGATGCCCAGCCGCGAGAACACCTTCGCGTCCGTACCGCCGGCCAGGCACACCGGGACCACCCGCGCCTCGGGATCGTGGGCGGTCAGCGCGTTCCGAAACGCGTCGAAGGCCAACGAGTCCACCGGCGCGGCCACCGGAGGCGAATCGTGCGCGAACTCCCAGCTCACACCGTCCCCGGTCAGCTCGTCCATGGTGGCGGCGAACGCGTCCTCGCCACCGGGCAGCACCCGGCCGTCCACGCCCGCGGTCGCCTCTCCCGGTACCACGTTCACCTTGTACCCGGCCGAGAGCATCGTGGGGGTGGCGCTGTTGCGCACCGTCGGCCCCACCAGTGACGCGGCTGTGCCCAGACGGGCCACCAGGGCGTCCACCGCCTCGTTGGTGTCGGTGTCGCCCGGGATCCGCTCCGTGCCCAGGGCGTCGGCGATCGAGTCGATCGCCGAGCGCACCACCGGGGTCAGGTGCAGTGGCCAATCGTGCCGGTCGATCCGTGCCACGGCGGCGGCCAGCGCGCCCACGGCGTTGTCCCGCGGCGGTCTGGAACCGTGCCCGGCCGTGCCGTGCGAGCGCAAGGTCAGCCACGCGCTGCCACGCTCGGCCGAACCGATCGGATACAGCCGTACCGGAGCCCCGGCGGCGTCGCGGGTGTGCACCGTGTGGCCACCGCCCTCACCGATCGCCACCGCGCAGCCCTCGAACAGGTCGGCGTGCCCGCGCACCAGGTAGTCCGCCCCGTATGCGGCGCTGTCCTCCTCGTCGGCCACGAACGCCAACACGATGTCGCGGCGCGGTCGCAGCCCCAGCTTCGACCAGTACCGCACCACCGCGGTGACCATACCGATGGTGTTCTTCATGTCCACGGCGCCGCGACCCCACAGAGAAGGCGCGCCGGTGACCGGGCAGTCGGTGATCTCACCGGAGAACGGCGGCACCGACCAGTCGTGGGCGTCGGCGGGCACCACGTCCAGGTGGCCGTGCACCAGCAGGGCGTCGGCGTCCGGGTCGGTGCCGGGGACGCGCACCACCACGTTCGCGCGGCGGTCGGCGGACTCCAGGATCACGGGGGACAGGCCGGCGGCGCCGAGGGCCTCGGCCACGAACTCGGCGGCGGCGCGCTCGTCGCCCTCGCCCTTGCCGTGGTTCGTGGAGTCGCGTCTGATCAGCTCGCGGGTCAGGTGGATGGCGTCCTCGCCTGCCGCGACCAGCGCCTCTTCTCTGGCGCTGTCGGGCAGGGAAGTGTTGGTGTGGCCCACGGGCTCGGCCTTTCTTCGGGGTTTTCGGTGGTGGGAGGTGGTGAACCGTGCTCGGGGCAAGGGTCGGCCGTTACCGGGTCCCGGGCACAGTTCTACCGGTTGTCACGTGAGATTGTCCGGTGAACCGCCCGGAAGTGGGACTTCCGAACGGCCAGGATGGTTCAGCCGTAATCCTTCTCCATGTGGTTGGAGATCATCGTGGTGACGGTCTTGAACGCGCGGATCATCTCGTAGGCGTCGGGGGAGGTGTAACGGACCCTGAGCGCGCCGGTGCGGGTCACCCCCGGCACGATCGCCGCGGCCTGGGCGAGCTGGGCGGAGTCCACCTCGATCTCCATCGCCTTGGACGAGGGGTCGACCGGGTCGATCCGGCCGGCCAGCGTCATCGACCGTTCGGCGGCCTCGCGGATGTCGGCGGCGGTGCGCGCGGGCGGGCGGCAGCGCGCGGCGTACCGACTGACGTGGTCCTTCACCGCGACCGTGCGGGCGAAGGGCGCGTAGGACTCGGCGTCCTCGCAGGCCCGGTCGTCCCCGGTGACCAGGATGACGGGGGTTCCGTACTCGGCGACCACTGCGGCGTTGAGCCGGCCCTCGCTCGCGGGCTCGCCGTCCAGCCATACCCCGGTGATGGCGTTGGGAAGGTAGGTGTGGGCCAGCACCCCGTCGTCCCCGGCCCCACAGTGGTAGCCCAGGAAAACGATCCCGTCCACGTCACCGGTCTGCACACCCTCGATCATGGAGAGTTCCTTGTGCCTGCCGGTGATCATGGAGGCGCGCTCGTCCAGCTCCTCCAACAGGAGGTTGCGCATGGTGGAGTGAGCCTCGTTGACGAGGACCTCGGTGGCGCCGCCGTCGAAGAGTCCGGCGATGGCGGCGTTGACGTCGCTGGTGAACATCCCACGACAACGCTGCCACTGTTCGGTTCCGGGTTCACAGTCCGCGGGCCAGGTGACGCCCGTGGCGCCCTCCATGTCAGCGGAGATCAGGATCTTCATTCGGCAGAGCCTAGAGCCCGATCACCTCGCGGGGCCATAGGGGCGGGGCCGGGTTCGGTCAGTCGCCGCGGACCTGTTCCGGAATGGCCCACTGGAAGTGGAGGAAGACGTCGGGCACGCTGACGGGCGGCTCGGTGGGGAACGGGGGAAGGAAGAGGTCGGGCGGGCCCGTGGGCACCGTGTGGGCGCAGGGTTCGGGGACGAGTGGCCGCGCGCCGGCCCGGCCGACCTCCCGGATGCGTTCCACCTCGCGGCGCAGCACCGGACGGGGCACCACCACCTCCCAGCCACCGGGATCCTCCAGGGACCTGACCACGCGGACCGCCTCCAAGGCGGTGACCCGGCGGGCGTCGCGGTCGTCGAAGTGGCCCACCGTCACCGGCTCGTCGTCCGGGATCCGCACGTCCACCGCGACCATGCCCTGTGGCTCGTGATGGGGTTCCAGCGCGTGCAACCACTGGTGGGTCACCGCGTAGGAGGGAAGCATGGGGAAGCAGAAGACCCCGCGGACGTTCCCCTGTCCGGGGGAGGTGCGCACACCGGACCGTTGGACGAGGGCGATGTTGGCTCGGGGGGTCAGGTGGACGAAGAACGCCATGGGGTGGATCCCTGTCGGTCGGAGGTGTCAGCTGCCGATCTCACGAGCCTTGTACAGGGTTCTCAGTAGTACACGCGGGGCCGGAGACCCTTCGGCGCATGACTCGTACCCGAAGGTACGGGTGCTCTCGACCAGCGCGCTCAGATGCATGATTCAGAATTCTAAGCCCATGCACAGAGGAAGCGCTCCGACACCCCCTGTGAGCACACGCGCCCCAGGTCGTCGCGGAGACGGGTCGGGCCCCGGCGGCGCGGCCGGGGCCCGTGGGCTCGATGGGTCGCCTAGGGAAGGGTGAGGATCTCGGCGCCGGAGTCGGTGATGACCAGGGTGTGCTCGAACTGGGCCGTCCAGGAGCGGTCCGCGGTCACCGCGGTCCAGCCGTCCTCCCACAGGTCGTACTCGACCCCGCCCAGGGTGATCATCGGCTCGATGGTGAACACCATGCCCGGCTCCATGACCGTGGTGGCGCGCGGGTCGTCGTAGTGGGGGATGATCAACCCGGAGTGGAACTCCGGCCCCACGCCGTGGCCGGTGAAGTCGCGGACCACGCCGTAGCCGAACCGCTTGGCGTAGGACTCGATCACCCGGCCGATCACGTTGATCTGGCGCCCCGGACGGCACGCCTTGATGGCGCGCATGGTCGCCTCGTGGGTGCGCTCCACCAGCAGCCGGTTCTCCTCGGCGACGTTCCCCGAAAGGAAGGTGGCGTTGGTGTCGCCGTGCACACCGTCCTTGTAGGCGGTGATGTCGATGTTGACGATGTCGCCGTCGGAGAGCACCGTGTCGTCGGGGATGCCGTGGCAAATGACCTCGTTGAGGGAGGAGCACAGCGACTTCGGGTAGCCCTTGTAGCCCAGGGTGCTCGGGTAGGCGCCGTGGTCCAGCAGGAACTCGTGGCCGATCCGGTCCAGTTCGTCGGTGGTCACGCCCGGCTCGACGCGCTTGCCGATCTCCTCCAGGGCCTGCGCGGCGATCCGGCTCGCCACGCGCACGCGCTCGATCGTCTCGGTGTCGTGGACGTCGCCCAGGACGCCCTCGACCGGATGCTTCTTGCCGACGTACTCCGGGCGGACGATGTGCGAGGGGACCGAACGTTGCGGCGAGATGCGCCCAGGAACCAGCGGAGTAGTCATGGACACTGATTGTATTCGCGGGTGGAACCGGCGGGGCGCGACGACCGGTGTGAGGAGCACCCCAGGTGCGGGTAGATGCCCCACGAGAACGGCTAGAGAAAGGTGGGTCGGCTGTGGCGGACGTTCAGGACGACGGTTGGTGGTTCTGTCTGCGGCACGACGAGGTCGAACATGGGAAGGGCTGCCCCAACAGCCAGCGACTGGGGCCCTATCCGGACCAGGCGACGGCGTCACGGGCGTTGAGCATCGCCGCCGCACGCAACGAGGCCTGGGATGAACAAGAGGAGAACGAGGGTGACCGTTGAGCACGGCCCTGCGCGCTTCGCACTGAACCCCGTTCTGACAGGATCGGCCCCATGAGCGAAGAGAAGGCGCCGCAGGGCGTGGACATCACCGGGAAGACCATCGCCGTGCTCGGTGGCACCGGCGACCAGGGCCGAGGGTTGGCCCGCCGGTTCGCCCTGGCCGGACACACCGTCTACATCGGTTCTCGCAGCGCCGAGCGCGCCGCCAAGACCGCGAACGACCTGGTCGAGGGCGAGTCCGATCAGGTGCGGGTGCACGGGCTGGACAACGGCGAGGCCGCCGCCCAGGGCGACATCGTGATCGTCGCGGTGCCCTGGGACGGTCACCGGGAGTTGCTGGTCGCGTTGGCGGACAAGCTCGCCGGGAAGATCGTGGTGGACTGCGTCAACCCGCTCGGCTTCGACAAGAAGGGGCCGTTCGCGCTGGACGTGCCCGAGGGCAGCGCCGCCCAGCAGGCCGCCGAGGTGCTGCCGGGCAGCCGGGTCACCGCCGCCTTCCACCACGTGTCGGCGAAGCTGCTGCTGGACCCGGAGGTGGCCGAGATCGACCTGGACGTGCTGGTGCTGGGCGAGGACCGCGAGGCCACGGACGTGGTGCGGGCCCTGGCCGACAGCATCCCCGGGGCGCGTGGCGTGTTCGGTGGCCGGTTGCGCAACGCCCACCAGGTGGAGGCGCTGACCGCCAACCTCATCGCGGTCAACCGCCGCTACAAGACCCACGCCGGTATTCGTATCACCGGCCTGTAGTCGAATACGTGCGGCGCCGCTCATGGGGATTCGGGCGGCGCCGTCGCAGTTCGTGTTTCACAGCGCCTCTTGGTCCTCGGGAAACAGGGTCCTTGGGAAACAGGGCACTTGGGAAAACGGCGGTGAAGTGTGTGGGGTACCGCCGGTTCAGCCACCTGGGATCGACGCCGGTGAGGGTGAGTGGGCGAAGGACCTCGTTCGCAGCGGCCAATAGGTCTGGGGTGGGGGACTCTCGGGGTTGTTGGGCGTTGTTCGGGTGGGTTGGTGGGGCGCCTCGGGTCGGGGCTCTTCCGGTGGCCTGGCGGGGAAGGAGGGAGAACCCACCCCCACCCCGCCCGACAACCCCAAGAGCAGAGACCTCAGGCGCCCCACCTGGAAGAATCACTCCTCGTCCTCCTCAAGCGGTGTGGCTATCGCGATGCTCCAGGCCCGGATTCCAACGGAAGCTCCGTGACGGTGAGTTCGAGGTCACGGATCATCGCCACGCTCAGCTGTCGGATCTGGAACTCGGTCACCTTCGCGCCGTGCAGCGAGGCCAGCCCGGAGAACCCCGACAAATCGCTCCCGCGCAGATCGGTGCCTGACATCTTGGTGCTCTTGATCTCCGCGCCGAAGGCGCAGTCGTCGAACACCGCGCCCCGAAGGTCACTCCGGACGATCCCCGTCTCCTTGAAGGAACAGTCGACGAACGCCACGTCACCGGTGGCCTTGACGTGTTCCCAACTCGCGTAGTCGAACTGGCATCCCTCGAACAGCACGTCGGTCATCGAAACGTACGACAGCGACACCCCCATCAGGCGCGATGCGGTGAACCGGCAACGGTGGAGGTCGACGCCGGTCAGACGGTGCGAGGTCAGGTCCACGGAGGAGAAGTGGGCGTTGGCGATCCGCTCCTCCTCCGGCTCGGAGGGATAGGGCCAGGCCCGCACCGTAGGCTCGTCGTCGCTGGGCAGGAGCACCTTCGCTCCCCGGATCTCGACGGTCTCCACGAACTTCCCTTCTTCGAGTCGTCACATGAGGAATGATCTTGCTCGCAGCGCCATGTTGGGCGCCCAAATGGGCGCTGCGAGCAAGATCATCGGGGGGGGGGAGGGCTCAGGAGGCCCACTCCTTGACCTTCTCGATCAGCTTCGCGGGGTCCTCGCCGACCGGGGTGACGTTGAGGCGGGTGACCCCGGCGGCGCGGAAGGCCTCCACGCGCTCGCGCACGTACGACTCGGGGCCGACCAGGTTGGTCAGCTCCACGAACTCGTCGGGCACCGCCGCCGCGGCCTCGTCCTTCTTCCCGGCCAGGTACAGGTCCTGGATCTTCTCGGCGGCCTCCTCGTAGCCGTAGCGCTGGGCCACCGTGTTGTAGAAGTTCTTGCCCTTGGCGCCCATGCCGCCCACGTACAGGGCGATCATCGGGCGGGTGAACTCCAAGAGCTTCTTGACGTCCTCGCCCTCGCCGATGGCGAGCAGGCCGCCGGCGGAGATGTCGAGTTCGCCGAGGGAGGCGTCGCGCTTGGCCCTGCCCTGCTCCAGGGCCTTGCCCCACACCTTGTCGGCCTTCTCCGGGATGAACAGGTGCGGCAGCCACCCGTCGGCGATCTCGGCGGTCATCTCGACGTTCTTCATACCGAGGGAGGCCACGTAGATCGGGATGCGCGGGCGCACCGGGTGGTTGATGATCTTGAGCGGCTTGCCCAGGCCGGTGCCCTGCTCAGGCGGCAGCGGAAGGGTGAACACACCGCCGTCGTGGGTGAGACGCTCCTCGCGCGCCCAGATCTTGCGGCAGATCTCGATGGTCTCGCGGGTGCGGGCCAGCGGCTTGGTGTAGGGAATGCCGTGGAAACCCTCGATGACCTGTGGTCCGCTGGCGCCCAGGCCGATGATGGCACGGCCGTCGGAGAGGTAGTCGATCCCCGCTCCGGTCATCGCGATGAGGGCGGGGGTCCGGGTGTACATGGGCAGGATGGCCGAACCGATCTCCACGCGTTCGGTCCGGGCGGCCAGGTAACCCATGAGGGTGGGGCTGTCGTAGCCGTAGGCCTCGGCGACCCACACGGTGTCCAGGCCGGCCTTCTCCAGTTCGACGACCTGGTCGACGGCGGCCTTGGGCTCGCCCGCGTACTGGAGCGGCATCGAGATGCGCATCTGCTGTCCTCCCGGTGGGGCCGGGGCCCGGCCCGTGGCGATGGTGGCGATCCTGGTATCGCGTCACTGTACTGCCGAACGGCATTCGGGCCGTGACGCGCCTCACGGCTCCCGGGGGTGCGGGCACCACTGACGCCCAAGACTTCTTGGCCAACAACTCTTGGCCAAGAAGTCTTGGGCGTCTATCGTGGGGTCATGTCCGACTCTCACGACCCCGCCGACCACCGACCCGCCCCGCACGACCCCTTCGAGAACGCCGCGCACCTCGACGCGCGCTCCCTGCGTGGGCTGGCCCACCCCCTGCGCATGCGCGTCTACCAGCTGATCCAGAAGGCGCCCGCCACCGGTAAGGCCATCGCAGAACGGCTCGGCATCTCCTCGGCCTCGGCCAGCTACCACCTGCGCCAACTGGAGACCTACGGGTTCATCGCCGAGGATCCCGACCTCGGCACGAGCCGTGAACGCTGGTGGCGCGCCGCCCACAAGGGCTTCCGCCTGCCCGAACACCTGGACACCGAGGCGCCCGAACTCACCACCACGCTGCGCCACGCCATCGCCGCCCGCTGGTCCGAACGCCTGGCCGCCGCCGTGAATCTGTGGTCCGCCCAACCGGAGGGATGGCGCGAGGCCCAACTCATGGCCGACCGCACCGTCGACCTCACCCTGGACCAGATGGAACGCTTCCGCGTCGAGGTGGTCGAACTTCTGAACCGTTACTCCGACGAGGGCGGACCAGGGGAGCGCACCGTCAACGTCCAGTTCGGCGCCTTCCCCTCACCGGACCCCGACGACGACCGGGCCCCCGAGACCGACTCGCCCCCCGGCTCCGCGGAGGAAACACCATGAGACCCGTGACCGGCCTGGTCGCCGCCCAGGCCTGCGCCTACATCGGCACCCGCCTGGCCATGATCGCCATCCCCTGGTTCGTCCTGGAGACCACCGGCAGCCCCGCCCACATGGGTCTGGTCACCCTGTTCGAGATGGGCGCCTACACCCTGGCCCGGCTGTTCGTCGGCCCCGTCCTGGACCGGGTGGGCCAGCGCGCCGTCAGCATCCGGGTGGACCTGCTAGCGGCCCTCACCCTGGTCACCGTCCCCGTGCTGTTCACCGCGGGCCTGCTCCCCTTCCCGGTCCTGCTCGCCCTGGTCACCGTGATCGGCCTGGCCACGGGCCCCTCCGAGGCCGCGAAGGTGTCGTTGGCGCCGTTCGTGGCCCGCGCCGCCGGCGTACGGGTGGAACGGGTCACCGGACTCACCGGCACCGTCGACCGGCTCTCCACGACGGTCGGACCCATCGCCGCCGGCGCCGTGATCGCCGCTCTCGGCGCGCTCACCGCCCTGTACCTGAACGCCGCACTCATGTTGGCGGCGGCCGGGATCATGGCCGTGATGCTGCGCCGCGACACCGAGACCGCCGGGCACGCGGAGGGACCCGACCCGGAGGCCGACCACGGCTACCTGACCCGGTTGCACGTCGGGTGGCGCGCCATCTGGGACGATCTGCCGCTGCGCACGCTGACGACGATGATCCTGGTGACCAACGTCGTGGACGTCGCGGTGATGAGCCTGGTGCTGCCGATCTGGGCCCACGAAGGGGGTTGGGGGCCCGAGGGGGTCGGGTTGGTGGCGGGAGCGCTCGGCGGCGCCTCGGTGCTCGGCTCCCTGGTCGCCGCCTGGATCGGCCACAGCCTGCCCCGGCGCGCGACCTTCTTCGTGGCCCTGGCCGTCGCCGGCCCGCCCCGCGTCCTCGTGTTGGCCCTTGACGTACCGCTCTGGGGCGTCCTGGTGGTCTGGGGTGTGTCCGGGCTGTTCGGCGGGGTCATCAACCCGATCCTGTCGGCGCTGATCTTCGAACGCCTGCCCGCGAACATGGTGGGCCGGGGCGTGTCGATGGTCGGCGCCCTGACCCGGGTCGGCGCGCCGATCGCCGCACCCGGTATCGGGGTGGCGATCGGCGCACTCGGGGTGGCCCCGGTCCTGATGGCGGGGGCGGCGGTCTACCTGGCGGCCGTCCTGCTGCCCGTCTTCGGCCGCTCCGCCCAAGGACTGACGCGGCCTCCGGAGGAACCGGAGACCGCACCCGAACGCGCCTCACCCTGATCGGGTGGGGCACGTTCCTACTCGGGCTCGTCGCCGGTGACCAGGGGGAGCGACTCGTCGGCCGTCCAAGCCGTCATCGAACCGTCGTAGACCGCCACGTCCTCGCGACCGGCCAGGGCCAGCGCGTGGGCCACACCGGTGGCCGCGATCCCGCCGCCGCAGTAGGTGACGGGCGTGACGCCGGGGTCGAGCAGCCCCTTGGCCGCGAACAGGGTCCGCAGCTCGTCCGCCGACTTGAGCGTTCCGGTGGCGGGGTCGGTGACCTCGCTGACCGGAAGGTTGATGCTGCCGGGGATGTGCCCGGCGCGGGCGTAGCTCTTCTTCTCGCCGCTGTAGGTCTTCGGGTCCAGGACGTTGACCAGGATCGTGTTCGGGTCGCCCATGGCCGCCCGGACCTCCTCGGTGGAACGCAGCAGTTCGGGGCGTCGGCGCGCCTCGAAGGTCCGTGCGGTGGGGGCCGGCGACGCGACGTCGGTGACCGGATGACCGGCCGCCTTCCAGGCGTTCAGCCCGCCGTCCAGGACCTCCACGTCGTCGAAGCCCTCCAACCGCAGGTGCCACCACAGGCGTGTGGCCCAGAAACCGTTGGACTGGTCGTAGACCACCACCCGCGCGCCCGGGCCGATCCCCAGGGCGCCCGCGCTCGCAGCGAACCGTTCCGAGGACGGGACGGTCCACGGCGCCGGGGCGTCGGGGTCGGCGAAGTCGGTCAGCAGGTCCGCGAAGTGGGCGCCTGGGATGTGCTCGGCGCCGAAGGTGGCCCGTCCCGACTCCACGGTGTAGGGGCCCTGCTCGGGCATGCTCAGGTGCGTGGTGGCGTCCAGGAGGACGAGGTCCTCGTCGTTCAGGTGCTCCGCCAACCAGGCCACGCCCACGGTCGGCGCGGTGTTCGGTGCCATGTCCGCAAATCCCCCTTGGTTCTGACAGCTTCGCAGAGCATCAACCTCACGCGGCTCACACTTGTTCCGTCCCCGCGCGTGAGGACCCCCGCACACGAGAACGCCGGCCGGGAGAGACCCGGCCGGCGTTCGTGGAGCGTGGTGTCGGCCCTCCGGCGGAAGGTCAGCTCTTGTAGGTGTGTTCCTCGGCCGGGAAGGCGCCGTTGACGACCTCGTCGGCGTAGGAGGTCGCGGCCTCGCGCAGCGTCTCGCCCAGGTTCGCGTAGGTCTTGACGAACTTGGCCACCCGAGGGCTCAGCCCGGCCATGTCCTGCCAGACCAGTACCTGCGCGTCGGTGCCGGCGCCCGCGCCGATGCCGACGGTGGGGATGGACAGCTGCTCGGTGACCTGAGCGGCCAGGTCCGAGGGGACCGCTTCCAGGACGAGGGCGAACGCGCCGGCGCGCTCCATTTCCTTGGCGTCCTTGAGCAGGGCCGCGGCGGCCTCGCCCCTGCCCTGCACCCGGTAGCCGCCCAGGGTGTTGACCGACTGCGGGGTCAGGCCCACGTGCGCCATCACCGGGACGCCGGCGGACACCAGCATCTCCACCTGCGGGGCGACGGAGTGGCCGCCCTCCAGCTTCACGGCCTGGGCGTTGCCCTCCTTCATGAAGCGCGACGCGGTCTCCAGCGCCTGCTGGGGGGAGCCCTGGTAGGAGCCGAAGGGGAGGTCGGCCACGATCAGGGAACGCTTGGTGGAACGGGCCACCGCCGCGGTCAGTGGGACGAGCTCGTCCACCGTCACCGGCACGGTGGACTCGTAGCCGTAGACGACGTTGGCGGCGGAGTCGCCGACGAGGAGGACGGGGATGCCGGCCTCGTCGAAGATCCGGGAGGTGAGGGCGTCGTAGGCGGTCAGCATCGGCCAGCGCTCGCCGCGCTCCTTGGCGCGGGCCAGGTCGCGGATGGTGACGCGTCGGTTGGTGACCCCGCCGTACAGGGCGTTCCCGGCGGAGGGGGTCTGGGCCGTGTTGCTCATGATGTTCTTCCTCCGTTGTCTCGAAGCACCGCTGTGGGTGTCCCCGGACGTGTGGACGAGAAGGGTTGTCGTGCGCGCGTGTGCGCGGGTGTTCCCCGGAGGGAACGGCGTGCTCGTGCGGGATGTTCCCCAACGCGGTGTTCCCTTGCCCCCGGCCGAACCGGTAGGGGGAGAACAGGCGTGCGAGGGTCGCACACGAGCATCATCCCACGCGGAGCATGCCGATTTCGACCCGGGGCGGGGGTCGAATTCACATCGTCGAACAGTCGGGGTATCGCCTGTGGTGTCGTGGAGGCAGGGCGATCGTCCGATCGTCGCACGGGAGGTTCCGTGAACTTCTGTGAGCGTGCTCCCGCCGGTCGGCCCGCCTTGGGAGATGCGACCTGGTGAGACGTGGCTCACCCCCGCCTACTAGCATGGCGAGGCGCCTGGTGGACGGGCGTCGTGATGGAGAGGTGTCCTCTTTGGATCAGCGGACGGCGTACCGGCGCAGATGGGGTGGGCTCGGGGTGCTCATCATCTGCCTGTTGGTGGTCGTGGCCGACAACACGATCCTCAACGTGGCCCTGCGGACCCTCTCCGACCCGGTGGACGGGGTGGGGGCGAGCCAGGCGCAGTTGGCGTGGGCGATCAACTCCTACACGCTGGTGTTCGCCGGGCTGCTGTTCACCTTCGGTGTCCTGGGGGACCGATGGGGGCGCAGGCGGTTGCTGGCGTGGGGGTTGGTCGTGTTCGGTGCGGCCTCGGCGCTGTCGGCGTACTCGCAGAGCCCCGAACAGCTGATCGCGGCGCGCGCCGTGATGGGTTTTGGCGCCTCCATGGTGATGCCGCAGACCCTGTCGGTGATCACCAACGTGTTCCCCTCCCAGGAGCGCGGTCGGGCGATCGGGATCTGGGCCGGGGCGGTGGGCCTGGCGATGGCGATCGGGCCGTCGGCGGGCGGTCTGCTGCTGGAGAACTTCTGGTGGGGCTCGATCTTCCTGGTGAACGTGCCGTTCGTCCTGGTCGGGCTGGCGCTGATGTTCGTGCTCATCCCCGAGTCCCGGGACGAGCACGCGGGTCGCCCGGACGTGGTGGGCGTGCTGCTGTCCATCCCCGGTCTGGTGCTGCTGATCTACGGGATCATCACCGCGGGGGAGCGGGCGTCGCTGACGGACTGGGACGTCTACGGGGCCCTGCTGCTGGGGGTGGCGGTGATCGTGCTGTTCCTGGTGCACGAGTCGCGGGTCCCCGACCCGTCGTTGGACGTGCGGTTCTTCCGCGACCCGAGGTTCAGCGTGTCCATCGCCACGATCATGGTGCTGTTCTTCAGCATGGCCGGGATCATCTTCTTCCTCAGCTTCTACTGGCAGAGCGTGCGCGAGTTCTCCCCGTTCATCGCGGGCCTGCTGGTATTGCCCGCGGCCATCGGGCAGATGGTGTTCGCGCCGCTCAGCCCCACCCTGGTCCGGTGGGTGGGTGCGCGCACCCTGGCCGCCATCGGTATCGCGACCGTGTGTTGCAGCTTCCTGTTCTACACACGGATCGAACAGGACACCCCGCTGCCGCTCATCATCGTGTTCTTCTTCCTTCAGGCGTCGGCGATGGCCGTGGTGCTCACCCCCGCCACGGACGCGATCATGTCGTCGGTGCCGCCGGGCAAGGCCGGTGCCGCCTCGGCGGTGCAGAACACCGTGCGGCAGGTCGCCACTGCCATGGGGGTGGCCGTCCTGGGTGCGGTCATCTCCTTCCACTACCGGTCGGCGATGGCGCCCACGTTGCGGCGGGTGGCGGATGAGACCGACTCCGATCCCGAACAGGTCCGGGGTGCCGGGGAATCGATCGAGGGCACGATGGCCTTCGCCCGGACACTGGGCGAACAAGGGGTGGCCTTGGTCACGCCGGCCAAGGAGGCCTTCTTGGAGGGGTTGCACCTGGCCGCGACGGTCTCGCTGGTCTTCGGGCTGGTGGGCCTGCTGGTGGTGCTGGTGTGGATGCCGCGTGGTGCTCCCGCCGTGCGCCGGGGCGACGACGCGAGTCCGGGACCGGAAGGGGAGGAGCATCCTCGGAGCGGCCGTGAGAGTGGTGGGTGAACCGGATCCGAGCAAGGTCACCGCACACGACCTACCATGGGCGACATGCGTCTGACCGCCTTCACCGACGTCTCCCTGCGCCTGGTCATGCGGCTCGCCGTCGCCCGGGAGGGTGAACTCCTGACCACACGTGACGTCGCGGGCATGTTGCACGTGCCCTACACGCACATGGCCAAGGCCGTGGCGCGCATGTCGGAGATGGGCCTGGTCGAGGCCCGACGCGGACGCGGTGGCGGGTTGCGGCTCACCGATGCCGGCCGGCGCTCCTCGGTGGGCGCGATCGTCCGTGAGCTGGAGGATCCGGGCGACCTGGCCGGTTGCGAGGATGATCCACCCTGCCCGCTGCGCGCCGCCTGCCGGCTGCGCGTGGCGTTGTGGCAGGCGCGTGAGGCCTTCTACGTCTCCTTGGACGGGGTGTCCGTGGAGTCCCTGGTGAGCTCGCCCACACGACAGACGCTCACTTTGCTGCGCGAGGATGGTTCAACGGTCTAAAAGCCGCTCTGACCTGGTCTTATTCTTAACCGGACCCCGGTGATGGGTGTCTGATTCACGCGTTTAATATGCATTTCAGATACCAATTATCGATGCTGGGACTCGGTCCCGGCTCAGGAGGAAGCGTGCTCTCCAACGAGTCCGCGGCCACGGTCCGCGCCACGATCCCCGCCGTCGCCGGAGCCCTCGACGACATCACCGCCCGGTTCTACGACACGATGCTCGGCGAACGCCCGGAGCTCCTCGACGGGCTGTTCAACCGCGGCAACCAGGCCAGCGGCGAACAGCGCAAGGCCCTGGCCGGGTCGATCGCCGCCTTCGCCACGATGCTGTTGGAGAATCCGGACGAGCGCCCCGACGCCCTCCTGTCCCGCATCGCGCACAAGCACGTCTCCCTCGGCATCACCGAGGACCAGTACGTGATCGTGCACAGGTACCTCTTCGGCGCCATCGCGCACGTTCTCGATGACGCGGCCACTCCCGAGGTCGTCGCCGCATGGGACGAGGTGTACTGGCTCATGGCAGGCGCCCTCATCGCCATGGAGGCGGGCCTATACCAACAGTCCGGCGGCCGCGACGTATGGCGCCCCTGGAAGGTGACCGAACGCCGCGAACAGACCGCCGACGCGGTCACCCTCACCCTGGAGCCCGGTGACGGCGCCCCCGCCCCCGACTTCCGGCCCGGCCAGTACGTGAGCGTGCGGGCCCGGATGCCCGACGGCGTCCACCAGGCGCGCCAGTACTCCGTCTCCGGTTGGGACGGCAGCCGCAGACTGATCACCGTCAAGCGCCTGCGCGCGGGGGAGTGGAACCCCGCCGGCGAGGTCTCCACCCTCCTGCACGGCACCGCCGCCCCCGGCGACACCCTCATGGTCTCCACCCCGGCCGGCGACGTCACCCTCTCCGACGGCGACCACCCCCTGGTCCTGGTGTCGGCCGGCATCGGCTGCACCCCGATGGCGGCCATGCTCCGTCACCTGGTCGAACACGCCGCCGACCGTCGGGTGGTCGTCCTGCACGCCGACCGCACTCCCGCCGACCACGCCCACCGCGAGGAGCTCAACGAGCTGATCGAGCGGCTGCCCGGCGCCACCGCCCACATCTGGTACGAACAGGACCACACCGACGCGGGCGAGAGCACGGACGTCACGGTACGTTCCGGCACCATGGACCTGGGCCCGATCGAGGTCCCCGAGGGGGCCGAGGCCTACCTGTGCGGCCCGCTGCCGTTCATGCGCGGGGTCCGCGCCGGGCTGTTGGACGGTGGAGTGTCCGCGCGCCGGGTGCACTACGAGGTGTTCGGTCCCGACCTCTGGCTCGGCCAGAACTGACCGGTGCGGTGGGCGCGTGTCCCCGGACACGCGCCTTCGCCACCTCTGCCGGTAGCCGAAACCCCCGGCCTCGGGCGAAACCGGGTGCAAGGGGACGGCCCGACCGGACATACTCGACACCATGCGGCTTCACGATCCCCCCACCGTGTTCGTCGGGCGCCACGCCCAGCTGTCCGCCCTGACCGAGGACGGGCGTCGTACCCGGCGGGAGGGCGCCCGCACCGCCCTGGTCTGCGGCGAGGCCGGAGTCGGCAAGACCCGCCTGCTGGAAGAACACCTGCGCGGCCTCCCGGAGACCCGCGTCGCCGTCGGAGGCTGTCTCGAAGTCGGCTCCGACGGCCTCCCCTTCGCCCCCTTCACCACCCTGCTGCGCGAACTCCTGCGCTCCGGTGGGCCCACCACCGACCCCGTCGTCGACCTCGGTCGGTTGCTCCCCGAACTCGGTGGGTCGGGCGGCGGAACCGACGAGGGCAGGGCCCGCCTGTTCGAGTCGGTCCTGACGTTCCTGGAGGAACGAGCCCGCCCCGACGGGCTCACCCTCGTCCTGGAGGACCTGCACTGGGCCGACGCCTCCACCCGTGACCTGTTGGTCTTCCTGTTGCGCAACCTCGGACCCACCCCCGTCCACCTGCTGGTGAGCGTGCGCACCGACGACCTGCACCGCGCCCACCCACTGCGCCGGCTGCTGCCCGAGCTACAGCGCTTGTCCGGGGTCCGCCGCCTGGACGTGGAACCTCTCTCCCGTGAGGAGGTCGACGCACAGGCCACCGCGCTGCGCGGAGCCGGCCTAGACCCCGCCGACCTGGACCTGCTCTGGGAACGCAGCGGCGGCAACCCCCTGTTCGTCGAGTCCCTGCTGAACGGCCACGACCCGGCCGGGGCGGCGCTTCCCGACGGTCCCCGCGACCTGCTCCTGGCCTCGATCGAGTCCCTCCCCGAACCCACCCGTCACGTTCTCGGCCTGGTCGCCACCGCCGGGAGTCGGGTCGCGCACACCCTGTTGGCCGCCGTGGCCCGTCGCGCCGGGATCACCGAAGAGGAGCTGGAGGACGCGCTGCGCCCGGCCATCGACGCCAAGGTCCTGCGCACCACCGAGGACGGCTACGTGTTCCGGCACGCCCTGCTCGCCGAGGCCGTCCACGCCGACCTGCTGCCCGGTGAACGAGTGCGCGCCCACCGTCGCTACGCCGAGGCGCTTCGGCGCGGCGTGCCCCGCGTGTCCGAACGCGAACGGGCGGTCCAGCTCGCCCACCACGCCCACGCCGCGCACGATCAGCCCCTGGCCCTGGAGACGGCGTGGAGCGCCGCCGACCAGGTCGCCGCCGTCGACGCCTACCCCGAACAGCTGGCCCTGCTCGAACGGGTCCTGGAACTGTGGGAGCAGGTTCCCGACGCCGGTGAGCGCACCGGGCTGCAACGCGTGGACGTCCTGGTCCGCGCCGCCCAGGTGTGCCTGGTCGCCGGATCGGTCCGTCGTGCCATCGACTACGCCGACGACGGTCTGACCGAACTCGGGGTCGGCGGTCTGTACGGGAAGAGTGTCGAGGAGGACCCGCCGGCCGAGGCCGAACGCATCGCGCTGCTGCGTCACGCCCGTGCCCTCGCCCTCAAGGAGATGGGTCTGGACGGGGCACTGGAGGAGCTGGCCGACGCCTCCACGCTGTTGCCCGATGATCACCCCGAGGGTGCCGCGATCCTCGCCACCTTCGCCGCCACCCTCATGGTGCGCGGCCATCACCAGCACGCCGAGTTCGGCGCCCGTCGCGCCCTTCCCATCGCCCGCGAGCTGGGCGATCGGCGCAGCGAGGCCGACGCGCTCATCACCCTGGGTTCCCTGTTGGAGGACAAGGAGAGCGGCAGCGGGCTGAACGTACTGGGCAACGGCATCCGCATCGCCCGCGAAGCAGGTGGCATCCAGGCCGAGATCCGAGGACTCACCAACCTCGGCGGGGTCCTCAAGAACCATGGACGGCTGGAGGCGAGCGCCGAGGTGGCCCTGGAAGGGCTGCGCCGCTGCCGGGAGCTGGGTCTGACCCGTACCAAGGGCGGCGTCTTCACCTACGGGCTGGCCGTCACCCGTTTCAACCAGGGCCGGTTCGACGAAGCCGAAGACCTCCTGGACGGGATCGACGACACCTCGATCACCCGGGCCCGCGCCCTGGTCCTGCGCATGCACCTGGACCTGTACCGC
Source organism: Nocardiopsis sp. NPDC055879 (assembly GCF_053615935.1). Taxonomy (NCBI): domain Bacteria; kingdom Bacillati; phylum Actinomycetota; class Actinomycetes; order Streptosporangiales; family Nocardiopsidaceae; genus Nocardiopsis; species Nocardiopsis sp. NPDC055879. Next base: position 124,005 of record NZ_JBSHCT010000009.1, on the reverse strand, counting down.
TGGCGACCGGACGCCGTGCGCGCCGCCACCGGCCACTTCCGCCGGCTGTTGCCCGAACCCGACAGCTCCCCGTTGGAACACCTGCCGGTGCACATGGTCCTGCAACAGATCGCCCTGTACGAGGGGCGTCTGGAGGACGCCGGGCGGATCTCCCTGACCATGCTCACCAAGGCCCTCGGCGAGCGCGGAGTCCTCTCCAACACCCAGGGCCTGTACCGCTCCATCCTGCCCTGGCACGCCGCCGTCGCCGCCCTGCTCAGAGACGAACCCGAAGAGGAACCCAAGCGGCTGGCCATGCGGATCGAGGAGGCCCTGGACACCCTCCCGCCCGACGTGATCCACTCCGACGCCCCGGCCGCCGACCTGGCCGCGCGCGCCTGGCGCAGCCACGACGCCGTCGCTTCCCTTCGCCTGTTCGAACGGGCCCTGAGCGAACTCGCCCCCACCGGGCTGGTCGTTTCCACCGCCGAGTACCACCTGGGCGCCGTCCGCGCCGCCCTGCGAGCCGAGGACCGGGCCGCAGCGATCCGGCACCTGGAGGCCCTGCACACCCTCGCGGTCGAACACGGAATGGTCCTGTTCGAGCGTGAAGCGCTGCGTCTGCGCGCCCGCCACGCCCTGCCCGGACCGGGTGAACGTCCCGCGACCGGGGCGGCACCCGAACCCGCTGCCCTCACCGGGGGTCCCACCCCGGCCCGGGCGGCCACCCCGATGGGGCTGACCCGGCGGGAACTGGAGGTCCTGGTCGAGGTGGCCAAGGGTTCCAGTAACCGGGAGATCGGCCGGGCGCTGTTCATCTCCGCCAAGACCGTGAGCGTGCACGTCACCAACCTGATGACCAAGTTGGAGGTGTCCAACCGCACGGCCGCCGCCGCCAAGGGCCGGGAACTGGGCCTGCTGTGAGTGCGGGCCGGGGCAGGAGAGGTCAGGCGGTGTGGCCGGTACGGGTTCGGAGGGCGCGGACGTGCTGCTCGTGGACGCGGTAGTAGGTGCGCACGAGGTCGTCTCGGGCAGTCGCGGTGGAGGGTTCCAACGCGTGCGCATGGCCGTGGGAGAGACGGAGGGTCGGCAACAGTGCCCAGGGCGTGTCCGAGGTCGAGTACATGGTCCGGGAAGAGGCCGGGAGCGGAGTCGGGCGCTGGAGGTCGACGGGGCGGCGGGGGCGGGGGATGAACGGGCCGAACTGGTCCGGGGCCTGTGCGGTGGCTGCCGGACGGGCGGAGGTGTGCTCGGGCAGGGTGTAGCGGCGGACCCGGCGGGATCGGCGCCGGTATTCGGCGGCCAGGGTGCGCAGGTAGCCGGAGGGGTCGGCGTGCAGCCCGCCGCAGGGACGGAGCAGGCGCACCAGGGTGCACAGGGCGGCGGTAACGTACGTCATGACAGCGCTCCTTAGTGGCGTTGTCCGGGCCCGGGGTGTTACAGCACCGCCGGGCCGCTTCGGTTGTCAGGACCCCGCGTGTCCGTGCGGGGCGGGCCCCGGTGTGGCGGGGGCGGGGCGCTGGTGTTTCTTGGGTCAGTGGGGTGTTCCGGTCAGGGGTCAGGGCCTGCGGGGTAGGGGCGGGGCGAACCCGGCGAACTCCTCGACCACCTCGTGCACCAGTCGGCGGATCTGAGTCCGGGGGATGTAACGCCAGGTGCGGCCGTCCCGGGACTGGTAGCCCCAGTGGCTGTGGTCCTTCAACCCGAGGGCGACGTTGCCCAGGTAGGCGGGGCCGACCAGGGCGCGTTCGAGGTCAGGGCCGTGGGTCCAGGGGAAGCGTCGCCACTCCACGGTGAAGGTCAGCCCCCGCATCTCCCGGAAGGCGTGCAGGGCCTCGGCCCGAGGGTCGGTGTTCTGGCTCTGAGTGTTTCGGGTGGTCCGCGTCTGCCGCTGTCCAAAAACGTCCATGACCCCAGCCTCAGCCCGACGACTTTTGTCGCCTAGGTCATGGCAATGTTTCTCGTTAGACACTCCTCGCTCGTGTTGCCAGTGTGTGATCCTGTGTCATGTGAATGACTTTCAAAGAGAGCTTCGTCGTTTGCGCAAACAGAACGGTCTCACGCAGGCGCAGGTCGCCGGCCATGTCGGCTACGTGCCTTCGGCAGCTTCTAACTGGGAAAATGGTCGAACGACACCAGATGAGGAAACTGCGAAGAAACTGGACGAACTCCTGGGGGCGCGGGGTGGTCTACTTCGGGTCCTTCGGGACGTGACACAGACTTCGGGTGCACCTCCATGGTTACGTGATGATGATCAGCTATCTCGACAGGCTGTGACGATCGAGGTCGTCACACCCGTGTTGGTTCCCGCGATTCTGGAGTCGCCGCTGTACGCGCGTTATGCCTTGGCGGAGGGCAGGCCATCCGACCCGATGGGTGTCATCGATGAACTGGTGAAAATCCGTTGCTCGCAGCTGTCCCGTCTGGATCCCGGGCTGAGAGTGTTCGCGACCTTCCCTGAGGCGGGACTTGCGGGAGTGCCGGCTACTGCGAGGAAAGAACAGGCGGCTCACCTGCTGGACCTCGTTTCGACCGACCGGGTAAGGGTCAACATGGTTCCGGCCGGCAGCATCCTTGCCGGTGTGACGTCGCCCTTCCAGATCTACAAGCTGAGGGACGGCTCTCGGGTGGCGACTTCGGAGCATACGAACGGGAGTATCGTGGTGAACGAAGCCCGTGGTATTCAGCGGTTGCAAGACCTCGCACGCACCGCTCTGGGTAGTGCCCTCCCCGTAGACGACACCCTTCGCAGATTGAAGGAGATCAGTGATGAGTGACTGGCTAAGGTCGACGTACTCCCAGAACGGGGGGCAGTGTGTTGAGGTCGCTGTCGCTCCCGGTCACGAGGTTGTTGTGGAGAACAAGAGCGCTGAGGGCGAGGTCTTCGTGGTCCGTGATTCCAAGAACCCCGATGCCGCTCCGTTGGTCTTCACCCGCGCTGAGTGGGATGCCTTCGTGGAGGGTGTCAAGGACGGGGAGTTCGACGCCGAGCGCCTGCTCTCCGCCCTGATCGGCTGACCCAGCCCCCCCGGAGTACCCGGCCCGGGGCAGGGAACTGGGCCTGGTCTGAGGGACACCGAAGCGACCTCGCGCCGGGCATACTGACCACTATGTCCCCCTCAGCGCACTCCGTCCTCGTGGGCCGCGAGCCCCATCTCGATCGCCTCCGCACCGATGCCCGCCGGGCGCTGGAGGGGGAGTCTCGGGCCACCCTGCTGTGCGGGGACGCCGGGATCGGCAAGTCCCGGCTGCTGGCCGAGTACCTGGACCGCACACCCATGGGGCGGACCGCGCTCGGGGCATGCCTGGAGTTGGGCACCGAGGGCATCGCCTACGCCCCCTTCACCGCCCTGCTACGTCACCTACTGCGCGCCGAGGACGGCGTCCCAGAGACCGGATCACAGCTCACGCGTTTGCTCCCCGGTCTGGGTGAGGACATCGGACCGGATGCCGGGGACAACGGCCGGGCCCGTCTGTTCGAGGCGGTGCTGACCTTCCTGGAGGAACGGGCCCGCCCCGAGGGACTCGCCCTGGTGGTGGAGGACCTGCACTGGTCGGACGCCTCCACCCGCGACCTGTTGGTCTTCCTGCTGCGCAACCTGCACACGGCCCCGGTGCACCTGGTGGTGTCGGTGCGTACCGACGACCTGCACCGCACCCACCCGCTTCGGCCCCTCCTGCCGGAACTGGAACGGCTCCCCCGGGTCACCCGGATGGACCTGGCCCCCCTCACCCGCCCGGAGGTGGGCCGGCAGGCCGCCGCGCTGGCGGGGACCGCCCTCACCGAGACCGACCTGGACCTGCTGCACGACCGCAGCGGCGGCAACCCGCTGTTCGTCGAGTCCTTCGTCGGCACGGCCGGCGACGGCGGGGTTCCCGAGGGGCCGCGCGACCTCCTGATGCGCCGGGTGGAACCCCTGCCGGAGACCGCCCGCAGGGTCCTGGGACTGGCGTCGGTCGCCGGGGACCGGGTCGACCACGCGCTGCTCGCCGAGGTGGCCGAACGTTCCGGGGTCGAGGAGGACGAGTTGGACGAGGCGCTGCGCCACGCGGTGGACGCCCAGGTCCTACGGGCCACCGAGACCGGTTACGTGTTCCGGCACGCCCTGCTCGCCGAGGCGGTCAAGGCCGACCTGTTGCCCGGCCAGCGGGTACGCGCCCACCGTCGCTACGCGGAGGTGCTCGACACCGATGTCCCAGGGTTGCCCCGTGCGGAGACGGTCGCCCAACTCGCGCATCACGCCTACGCCGCCCACGATCACCCGCGCGCCCTGGCCGCGGCGTGGGAGGCGGCGCAAGGGGCCTTGGCCGCCACGGCGCACCCCGAACACCTCGAACTCCTCGAACGAGTGCTGGAGCTGTGGGAACTGGTGCCCGACGCCGCCGCTCGGCTCGACCTGGACCGCGGCGCCCTGCTGTTGCGGGTGTGCCTGGCCGCCCAGGTCGCCGGTGACCTGCGACGTTCGGTCGACCACGCCACGGACGGGTTGGCCGAGCTCGATCCCACCATCGAACCCGAAACGGAGGCCCGTCTGCTCGTGGCCCGCGCCCGCGCCTACAAGGACCTGGGTCGCCTCGCCGCTTTGGACGACATGCGGGCCGCCGCCGGGCTGCTGCCCAAGGGGCACTTCGAACAGGCGTCGATCGGTGCCGCGACCGCCTCGGTCCTGATGCTCCAGGGGAACGGAGCCGAGGCGGAGAAGGCCGCCCGGGGCGCCATCGACCTGGCCCGTCGTGTGGGGGACCGGGCGAGTGAGGCCGACGCCCTGGTCACTCTGGGTTCTCTGCTGGACGTCACCGGCTCGGACGAGGCCCTCGAACTGTTGCGCGAGGGCATTCGTATCGGCAGGGAACTGGGTGAGGTCCAGGTGGAACTTCGGGGGCTCAACAACATGGCGAGCAACCTGGCGCTGCGCTTGGAGTACGAAGAGGCGCTGGAAATGGGATGGCGAGCCCTGGACCGGTGTGCCGAACTGGGGATCCTGCGCAGTCAAGGCGGTGGTTACGCCAACGGGATCGCCATCTACCTGGCCGCCCTGGGGCGCCTGGAGGAGGCCTGGAGGCTATTGGAGACCCACACCGTGGGCGAGGACCTCACCGCCACGCGTCGACAGGGGGTCGCGAGCCAGCTCCACCTGATCCAGGGGGATTGGGCCGCCGCGGGCAGGGCCCTGGACGAGTTCGCACGCCTCCACCCACGGGACCGTGGTTCGGCGACCGAGTACATGGTCCACTACTACTCGCGGTTGTGGCTGCTCATGTACGGTCCGGGCGGTCGACTGGCCGAAGCCGCCCGTCTGGCCTTCGAGGGGGAGAGGGATATCGGGTTGATCGGGCAGATCCGGTTCAGCTTTTCGGGTCTGCATGCCTGGGCGGAGCTGGTGTTCCGGCTACGGCGCCGTGGTGAGCCCGGGGACGCCGGGCTCACCGAGGAACTCGCCGTGTTGCTTCGTAGGACACTGGAACGCGAGGACTGGCCGAACTCACCGGCGGGCGTGCTCAACCGGCAGATAGCGCTCGGGTGGCTCGCGGAGGATCCCACCGAGGCGCTGGTGCACTGGGAACGAGCGTTGCCCCTCGCCGAGAGGGCGAGCGTGGTCATCCGGATCGACGCCTGGACCGGGACCTTCTGGGCGCTGCTCGCCCTGGGCGATCGGGAACGGGCCTCAGGGATGCTGGACAGTGTCAGGCAACTGCGCGGTCGGCTGGGGCCGGCGGTGGGCTACGGCGACGTGGCCGGGATGAGCGCGGCCCTGGCCGAGGCCGTCCCCACCTCCGCCACGCCGCCGGCCGGATTGACCCCCCGCGAGGCCGAGGTCCTGACCCAGGTCGCCAAGGGGTTGTCCAACCGAGAGGTGGGCGAGGCGCTGTTCATCTCCGCCAAGACGGTGAGCGTGCACGTCACCAACCTGATGGCCAAGTTGGAGGTGAACAACCGCACCGCCGCCGTCGCCAGGGCCCGCGAACTGGGTCTGACCTGACTCGGTGGGCCCTGGTAGCAGAGGCGAGGCCCGTCCCCCGTGGACGGGCCTCGGTGTTCGCCATGCCGGCTCAGAGGGTGGGCAGGTACCGCTGGAGCTCGTACGGTGTGACCTGGCGGCGGTAGGAGTTCCACTCCGAGGTCTTGTTGCGCAGGAAGAAGTCGAACACGTGCTCGCCCAGCGTCTCGGCGACCAGCTCGCTGTTCTCCATCAGACGCAGCGCCTCGTCCAGGCTCTGCGGCAGCGGACGGATGCCCACCGCCCGACGCTCGGCGTCGGTCAACGCCCACACGTCGTCCTCGGCGCCCGGGGGCAGCTCGTACCCCTCCTCGATGCCCTTGAGTCCGGCGGCCAGGATCACCGCGTAGGCCAGGTAGGGGTTGGTGGAGCTGTCCAGGGAACGGATCTCGATCCGGCTGGAGTTGGACTTGCCCGGCTTGTACATCGGCACCCGCACCAGTGCCGACCGGTTGTTGTGCCCCCAGCAGATGTAGGCGGGAGCCTCGCCGCCCATGCCGGCCGACGCGGCCGGGTCGTCCCACAGCCGCTTGTAGGAGTTCACCCACTGGTTGGTGACGGCGGTGATCTCGTCGGCGTGCCGCAGCAGCCCCGCTATGAACCCGCGCCCCACCTTCGACAGCTGGTACTCCGCGCCCGGCTCGTAGAAGGCGTTGCGGTCGCCCTCGAACAGCGACAGGTGGGTGTGCATGCCCGACCCCGGGTACTGGGTGAAGGGCTTGGGCATGAACGTGGCGTACACGCCCTGCTCCATCGCTACCTCCTTCATCACGAGCCGGAAGGTCATGATGTTGTCGGCGGTGGTCAGCGCGTCCGCGTAGCGCAGGTCGATCTCCTGCTGGCCGGGCCCGCCCTCGTGGTGGCTGTACTCCACGGAGATGCCCATGGCCTCCAGCATGTTGATGGCGTTACGGCGAAAGTCGTGCGCGCTGTTGTGCGGGGTGTGGTCGAAATAGCCGCCCGAGTCGTTCGGCTCGGGGAACTCCCCGTGCTCGGGGAACTTCTTCAGCAGGTAGAACTCGATCTCGGGGTGCGTGTAGAACGTGAACCCGAGGTCGGAGGCCTTGCTGAGCTGACGCTTGAGCACGTGCCGAGGGTCGGCGGGGGAGGGTGAGCCGTCGGGCATGAGGATGTCGCAGTACATGCGCGCGGTGCCGTGCGGTTCGTTGCGCCAGGGCAGGACCTGGAAGGTGGTGGGGTCGGGTTGGGCGAGCATGTCGGCCTCGTAGACCCGGGCGAACCCCTCGATGGCAGAACCGTCGAACCCGATGCCCTCGGAGAAGGCCGCCTCCAGTTCGGCGGGCGCCACCGCCACGGACTTGAGGTACCCGAGCACGTCGGTGAACCACAGCCTCACGAACCGGATGTCGCGCTCCTCCAACGTGCGGAGCACGAATTCCTGCTGTCGATTCACGATCAACCTTCCTCGAAGCCGGTCGGTCCCCGTCCCGGTCCGTCGATCGCGGAGCCGAGCCGGACACGATGTCCCGGCACCCAGTGTGCCGTGCGGATATTTCGGGGGTATTTCCGCTCGCTCGCGGCGGTACCCGGACGGTCGTCCGCACACGCATTATGACCGCTCACGGCGGGGGTTCGGGCCACCCTCGGCCGCGAACATGCGGTCCGTCACCCGGCCGGGTGACGGACCCGTCCGCGGTCACCTCGCGCCGGAGCGTCGGCGGAACCGGGTGTAGTCGGCGCCGTCGTCGAAGACGGTGCTCTCCACCCGTTCGAAGACCGCGGGGTCGAAGGCGGCGCCCTCGAAGAAGGACTTGCCCGCCCCGGCCACGACCGGATAGCGCTTGATCACCATCTCGTCGATCTCCGGTAGCAGGAGTCCGGCGATGGAGGGGCCGCCGACCGTGCAGATGCCCAGGTCGCCGTCCTCCTTCTTGAGTTCGCGCACGTGCCGGCGCGGGTCGGTGGCCACCACGGTCACGTTCGGGTCGACGTCGGTGGGCAGGGTGCGCGAGTAGACGTACTCGCGCATGTGCCCGTAAGGGCTGGTCAGTCCCTGGTCCAAGGCGATCTGGTAGGAACCCCGGCCCTGGAGCATGGTGTCGAAGTGCTTGTTGGGCACGTCCAGTCCGAGATGGTTCCGTGCCACGGTGGGGAGCAGTTCCGGGTACTCGTTCACGTGGAACTCGCCGTTGTCCCCCAGTTCCCCGCTGCCGTCGTCGTCGCCACCGGGGAAGAAGTCGAAGGAACCATCGGGCGCGCAGACGTAGCCGTCCAGCGAGACCGCGACGAAGTAGGTGAGCTTTCGCATGTGTCTCCTCGTAGGGGTACTCCCGTGGCCTCTTGACCACTATGGTTGAAGTACTTCAAGTAAAGTACTTCGCATGTAGTGGTTTGCCAAGAGGTTTTTCCGAAAACCTCGGAACAAGGGAGAAAGCCGTGGTCAGGAACCCGGAGCGGCGCGCCGCGCTACTGGACGCCGCCATCGAGACACTCGCCGAAGAGGGCGCGCGCGGGCTCACCTTCCGCGCCGTCGACACCCGGGCGGGCGTCCCCACCGGAACCGCCTCCAACTACTTCACCGACCGCGGCGACCTGCTCGCCCAGACCGGCGCGCGCACCTACGAGCGCTTCATGCCCGAACAGGACGAGTGGGACAACGTGTTGGTCGGTGCCCGCGACCGGGCCAAACTCGCCGAGGTCATGCGCGCCACGGTCAGGCGCCTGGCCGCCGACCCCCACGTCTACCTGGCCACCCTGGAACTCCAACTGGAGGCCACCCGCCGCCCGGAACTGCGCGCGGACATGACCGCTCGCGTGCGCGCCGACCTGGAGGCCAACTTCGCCTTCCACGAGGAGGCGGCGATGCCGGGCGGTCGCGACACCGTCCTCGTGCTCTACCTGGCCCTGAACCGGTTGGTCACCGAGTACCTGACCCTGCCCGGGGTGCTCGCCCCCGAGGGCGACCTGGACCGGCTGGTCACCCTGGTGGTCGACGGCCTCGTCCTCGACGGCGGGAACTAGGCCAGGCCCAACCCCCGGGCACGGGCGCCGGCGGTGGCGCGGTTGGGCACGTCCAGCTTGGTGAGGATGTTGGACACGTGGACGCTGGCGGTCTTGGGCGAGATGAACAGCCGCTCGGCGATCCGGGCGTTGGTGGCGCCCTCGGCGAGCAACCGCAGCACCTCGCTCTCGCGTGCGGTCAGCCCCGCCGGCGCCACCGGTGGGGCCGCCCGCTCGGTCACCCCGGCGCCGAGTCTGCGCGCCAGCCCCTCCGCGGCGCGGGACAGCGGCACGGCCCCGCACTCGACCGCGGTCTCGTACACCTGCCGGACCCGGCGCACCGCCAGGTCGCGGTCGCCCGCGGCCACCACTTCGGCCTCACGCAGCCGGGCCCGGGCCAGGTGCAGCGGCATCGGGACCGCCTCCCACGCCACCACGGCGCTCTTCCACAGGTCGGTGGTGTCCTCCCCCTCGACCTGCGCCGTCAGCGCGGCGACGGACGCCGCGTAGGCGGGCATGACCGAACCCGTGATCGACGTGCGTGCGGCGAGGTCGGCCACCTGGGACGACACTTCCGGAGCCGCTCCCCGCCGGGCCGCCTCGGCCATCACCGCCAGCAGCGGCCACGTGTAGCCGGCGCTCTCCTCCAGGACCACTCGCTCCATGAGGGTGCGGGACAGGGCCAGGGCTTCCGCGACCTCCTCCTCGGCCAGCGCGGTCTCCAGGGCGGCCAGGGACCGTAGCTGCAGAAGGTTCATCCGATGCAGGCCGAGCAGACTCCGATCGCCCAGGGGCCCGGCGGCCCGCCGGGCCGCGTCCAGGTCTCCCTGGACGACCGCGATCCGGGCCAGCACCGTCTGGATGTAGTGCAGTTTGGATCGGGTGGGGGAGGTGGCGGCGGCACGTTCGGCCAGCTCGCGCGCCCGAGCCAGGTCCCCCATCTCGAACCGGATCTCGGTCTGGTTCTGGTGGTTGAACGCACTGTGGGCCGATGCCCACCCCATCCGTTCGTGACGCTCCAGGGAGTCCTCCAACACCCGGAGTCCCTCCTCGTGGTGGCCCAGCTCTCGCAGGTAGTGACCGAGGTTGGCGGTGCCACGCGCTTCGAGCACCGGGTTGGCCATCTGCTCGCTCTCCCGGACCATCTCCTCCATGAAGGGCCGACCTCGTTCCACGTCGCCCGCTTCCAGGAGCAGGTCGCTCAGGAGGATGCGCGCCTCCACCCCACCGCAGCGATCGGCCGTGTCGTCGCGGTCGGCCACCTCGATGGCGCGTTCGGCGAGTACGCGTGGGAGACTTCCCGCTCGGGCCAACTCCTCCAGAAGACGTCGTTGCGGGGTGTCCGCACGGTCCTTGCGCAGCAGCACCATCTCTCGGGCCAGGGCGGCCAGCAGCTGCGCGTACCCCGGCATGTGCGGCGGGTGTGTTTCGAGCGCCCGCACCAGATCGAACAGGCCGTGGTCGCTCATGTCCGAAGAGCGCGCCTGGCCGCGCTTGCGCAACAACACGGCTCGTACCGTGCGCGTCTCGTCGTCGGTGGGCTCCTCGGGCAGTTCGATCAGAGCCTCCTGCACCAGCTCCAACGCACGCTTGTGTCGACCGGCGTCCAGCGCCGCCCCGGCCGCACGACTCACCACCTGGGCACGGGTGTGGCCCTGGGCACGTTCGGCGGCATCGGGTACCTGGTCCCACAGGTCCAATACCCGTTCCAGCATGGCCAGTTCCTCGTTGAAGGCGAGCGTCTCACCGGCGCGGATCGCCGCCCACCAGGCGGCCTGTAGAGCCCTGGGCAGGTCGTGCGCGGCCTGGTAGTGGTGGGCCTCCTCGGCGGCGCGTCGGTCGGCGGGGACGGTGTGGGGATACTCGTCGATGAGCTGGGCGAAGCGCAGGTGCAGCCGGGCGTGCGGTCCGGGCAGGATCTCCCCGTGTACGGCGTCGCGCAGCAGCGCGTGCCGGAAGCGGTATCCGGTCTGCCCGGCCCGCAGCACGTTGGCGTCCACCAAGGTGCGCAGGGCGGCCTCCAACTCACGTTCGGGCAACCCGACCGCGTGGTACAGCACTTCGTGTTCGACGGTGCCGCTCACCGCTCCCACCGCCGCCGCGCGCAGCACGGCCCACGCGGTGTCGTCGAACCGGTTCAGCGGCTCCAACAAAAGGTCGCGGAAGTGGTCGGGCAGGTCGGGGTCCTCGTCGGTCGGACAGGTATCGGCGGTGGCCAGTGCCTCCACGAAGAGGGGCACCCCCTCGCTGCGCCGGTACAGCGAGTCCAGTTCCGCGGGGGTGAGGTCCTCGCCCCGGATCGCCCGGGTCTGGGCGGCCACCTCCTCGCGGGAGAGCGGCTCCAACTGGATCCGACCCACCCCGGGCAGACGTTCCAGCTCGGGCAGCAGCCGGCGCAGCGGGTGCGCGCGGTGCAGGTCGTCGCTGCGGAAGGTGGCGACGATCTGGATCCCGGGCCGATCCAGGTTGCGGATCAGGAAGACCAGCAGGTCACGCGTGGCGCCGTCGGCCCAGTGCAGGTCCTCCAGCACCACGGTGGCGCCCTCGTCCCCGGCCAACAGGGTGAACAGGCGCAGTAGTTGTTCGAAGAGGATGCCCCGGTTCTCCCGACGCTCCTCGGGGACGGGGCCCAGCTCCGGCAGGAGCCGGGCGAACTCTCCCAGCCCACTGGGGGCGGCCTCCTCGAACGGTGCCCGGCCGCACTCGCGCAGTATCTGGCGGAGCACCGCGGTGAAGGGGGCGTAGGAGAGTCCGTCGATGCCCAGTTGCAGGCAGGCACCGGTGAACACCGTTCCCGCCGGCCGGGTGGCGGTGAACTCGTTCACCAGGCGGGTCTTGCCCACCCCGGCGTCCCCGCCGACCAGGAGCATCTCCGGTGTTCCGGAGCGCACCCGGTCGGCCTGGTCGGTGAGAAGCCGGAGCTGGTCACGGCGACCGACGAAGACGGGACTGGTATCGGAAAGCAGGGGCATACCGCTCATTATGCTTTGTGCCCGGGACATTTCTCCGCCCGTTATTCGCCGCGGGCCCGACGCTCCTCGCGGCGTCGGGCGCGTGTCTCGGCCCGCAGCCGGCGGAGCTCTCGCATCCGCTCGGCCTGCTGGAGGCGCTCGTCCCGCATGGCGTGGGCGTTGGCGGTGCGCAGGTCGTCGTAGGTCATGTCCGTCCCCTGTGTGTCGTGCGGTGCCGGACGTGTTCGGCACATCTACGACGATGTCGCTAAGACACCCGCCGCCACATGGGGAGAACTCCCGCTTTCCCTCGTGGGGACACGGCCCCGGCGCCCGCTCGGCTAAGACGTGCGGGACGCCCCCTGAGCCCTTCCGGCGGTGGTCTCAGGCCAGGCCCAGATCGCGGGCGCGGGCGCCGGCGGTGGCCCGGTTGGGCACGTTCAACTTGGTGAGGATGTTGGACACGTGCACGCTGGCGGTCTTGGGCGAGATGAACAGCGACTCGGCGATCCGGGCGTTGGTGGCGCCCTCGGCGAGCAGTCGCAGCACCTCCGTCTCCCGGGCCGTCAACCCCGCCGAACCGGGCACCGGCGTGGTGGGGGAGAGGCCGAGGCGTCGGGCCAAGTCGTCGGCGGCCCGTTCCAACGCGACCGCCCCGCACGCGCGGGCACTCTCCCGTACCCGCCGGACGGGATCGGTGGCCGCGGCGCGATCACCGGCCACGGCGAGGGACTCGGACCGCCGCAACCGGGCCCACCCCTGGTGCAGCGGCATCGGGACGGCCTCCCAGGCCGACACCGCCCGCCCCCATTCCTCGACGGCCGCCGCGGGTCCTCGCGCGGCCTCGACCAGTCGGGCCCGACAATCGGCCCGCGACGCCGTCTGGACCGGGCCGTGCACCGGCATCCGCTCAACCGCGCGCGTGGTCCGTTCGACCGCTTCGGGCTCGCGTCCGCGACGGGCCGTCTCGGCCACGAGGGACAGCAGCGCCCATCCGAACCCGGGGGAGTCGGGGAACTCCAGCCGGCGCAGCGCCTCGTCGGCCTCGGTGCGGGCGGCCGACAGGTCCTCCTCGGCCAGGTACACGTCCAGGTGGGCGGCGACCACCAGTTGGGCCTGGTCCAGGCGTTCCACACTCAGCACCGACACCCGACCCAGACGCTCCAGGCTCTCCCGGGCCCTGGCCAGGTCCTCGTGTCCGAGCGCGGCACGGGCCGCGGCGGTCTCGTCCAGCGCGACCAGGGTCCGGGCCAGCAGGCTCGTCAGGAAGACCCTGTGCATCGGGGTGGAAGCGCGCGGGGCGGCTTCCTCGATCACCTCCCTGGCCCGCCGTAGACGGCCGGTGTCGTAGAACACCTCCGCCCGGTTCTGGAGGGTGAAGCCGTTGTGCAGGCTCGCCGAACCCCGCTCGTGCTGGTACCGCAGGGAACGTTCCAGCAACTCCAGAGCCTCCTCGGTGCGTCCCTGCTCGCGCAGGTAGTGGGCGAGGTTCCCGCTGGCGCGCGCCTCCATCGCCGGGTCGCCGATCTCACGGCCCAACCGCACGGACCGCTCCAACAGGGGCCGTCCCTCCTCACCGCGACCGCGACTCATGTACACCGAGCCGAGCGAGACCAGTGCCGCCGCCTCCGCGGAGCGGTCCCCGTCCCGCCGGGCCACCTCCAGGGCGCGCTCGGACAACGACACCGCCGACAGCCCCAGCCCGAGGGTCTCCCGTGGGCGGAACATGCTCTCGCGCGCCACGATCGAGAGGGTGCGTCCGTACCCGGGCATGTGCGGCGGATGGAGTCGCAGCGCTTCGGCCAGGTCGGCCTCCGCACCCTCGGCCACGCACTGGGTCCGGGCCTGCCCACGACAGCGCAGCAGCAGTGAGCGCAGGGCCAGGTCATGGTCGTCGGGGCCCTCGGGTACGTCGGGCAGCGCCGCGTCGCACAGTTCCCAAGCGCGTTCGGGCCCTCCGCTCTGCAACGCGGCCAGCGCGGCGTCGGCGCGCACCCGGGCCAGGGAACGGCCACCGACCGCCTCGCGCGCCTCGGGCACCCGGTCCCACAGGGCGAGCACCCGCTCCAGCACGGCCGACTGCTCGCCGAAGGCCAGGACCTCCCCGGCGCGCACCGCCGCGTTCCAGGCCGCGGCCAGGGCCAGGGGCAGTTCGTTCGCGGCCTGGTAGTGGTGGGCCTGCTCGGCGGCGCGGCGCTCGCCCGGCACCGCGTCGCTGTGTTCGTCCAGGTCCCGGGCGAAGCGCAGGTGCAGTCTCGAACGCGCGCCCGGCAGCAGCGAATCGTGGACCGCTTCGCGCAGCAGGGCGTGCCGGAAGCGATAGCCGTCCCCGCTGATCCGTAGGAGCCGGGCGTCCACGAGCCCTTGGAGGGCCTCCTCCAGGCTCTCCTCGGACAGGTCGGTCACCCGCAACAGTGGTTCATGGCCCACCTCCCCGGAGAGCGCGCCGACCGAGGCGGCGCGCAGTACCCGGGCCCAGGGAGCGGGCAGCCGGCGCACGGGCGCCAGCAACAGGTCGCGGAAGTGTTCGGGGACCGGGGAGGACGCCTCGTCGTCACCGGCCAGCGCCTCCACGTACAGGGGGATGCCGTCGCTGCGCCGGTACAACTCGTCCAGTCCCCGGGCGTCCAGGGCGTCGCCGGTGAGGGCGTGCGCTTGGCGTGCGACCTCCTCCCGGGTGAGCGGGGCCAGGTCCAGGCGGGTCACCTCGGGCAGACGTTCCAGCTCGGGCAGTAGCAGGCGCAGCGGGTGCGCGCCGTCCAGTTCGACGAACCGGTGGGTGGCGACGATCTGGACCCCGGGCCGGTCCAGCGCCCGGACCAGGAAGACCAGCAGGTCACGGGTGGCGCCGTCGGCCCAGTGCAGGTCCTCCAGGAGCAGGGTCAGGCCTCCATCCCCGGTCGGCCCCGCATCCTCGGCCAGTGATCGGATCAGCGTCAGCACCTGGTCGAAGAGCACGCCACGGGACTCGGGACGCTCGGTGGGGATCGTCCCCAGTTCGGGCAGGATCCGGGCGAGCTCGCCCACCCCGCCGTCGGCGGCGAGCTCGAAGACACCGCGGCCCCGTTCCCGCAACACCTGACGCAGCAGCGTGGTGAACGGGGCGTAGGCCAGGCCGTCCACGCCCAGTTCCAGGCAGCCGCCCGCGAACACGGTCCCGGCCGGCAGGGTGGCCGCGAACTCGGTGACCAGGCGGGTCTTGCCCACGCCGGCGTCGCCGCCGATCATCACCGTCGCCGAGGTCCGGGTTCGGCAGTGGCCGGTGTGGGCGGACAGGGCGCGGAGTTCCTCGGAGCGGCCGACGAGGTGTGTGGTGGTCGCGGGCAGCAGGGGCATGTCGGTCATTATGTCCCCACCACGAAGGTGGGTCAGGTGCCGGTGGAACGACGGGATCGGCGTTCGGCCCGGCGGGCCGAACGGAGGCGGCGCCGCTCCCGCAGGACCTCCCGGACCTGAAGGTGCTCCAACATCACCTTCGGTCCGGGGCGGTCGACGTAGTTCCGCAGGGTCTCGATCTGGAACATGGGGCTTGCCTCCTCTCCTCGGCGGTCGACTCTCGGCCGCCTCGGGTTCCAGCTTCGATCTAAGAGGACGGCCCGCGCATCGGGAGGGATCCGTATCTTGCGCGCCCTTCGCCCGGTGGACGTCGAGGCCACGCGACCAAGAGGCCGTTCCCGGACCTAAGAGGGCACTTCGGGTGGTGAGGCGGTGGTGTGCGGCGACGAGGGTGTGTCACGTAACGTAATCGAACGAGTACCCGTAGTTGTCTTGAGGTGTCACACAGCGCGAAACAGTGAGACCGGGGAGACGTGGGATGGATGTGGCCGTTTTCGAGGGTGTTCGTGGACGTGGTCGAACGAGAGGGGCCGGGCGGGCGATGGTCGGCGCCGTCGCCGGGGTCGCCGCCGTGGCGCTTTTGACCGCCCCGGCCTCCGCCGGTGGTGAGGGAGGGGCCGGGGCCGAGGCGGAGCTCGTCGGACTGGCTCTGTCCGGGGCGCCCGAGCCGCCGCCGGCGGGGGAGGAGTTCGTCTACCGGGCGACGATCGCCAACGACGGCGGTGAAGAGGTGGTGGGGGGCCTGCTCGCCCAGCACGTGCCCGAGCCCCTGGAGGTGGTCGAGGTCGGTCAGGGCGGGGTGTTGGAGGAGGGCGTCGCCAACTGGCGAGTCGACGTCCCGGTGGGTGGAGAGTCCGAGTTCACCGTGCGGGTCCGGGTGCCGGAGGAAACGTCGGGGGAGGCGCGCGTGGTGAGCACGGCGTGCCTGCTGCTGGAACGGGACGACGAACCCTCGGCCTGCGCCAGCGACACGCTCCTGGTCGCCGAACCCACGGTGCTGTCCAAGGTGGGGGCGGCGATCGACCGTGAGGCGGTGGTGCGCGCGGTGGGGGTGGGGGTCCTGATGCTGATGGTCTGGCTGCTGTGGCGACAGTGGCGCCGATGGGGAACCCGGCGGTACGGCTGAGCGTTGACCTCACCGAGCCGGTGGTCCGATTGTTACGTCAGGGTGTCATGAAGGCGGAGGCGAGAACTACGTCGCGTAGTAGTCTGTCGACATGGACTTTCTCTACTCCGCGCTCGTCTTCCTGCACATGCTCGGCCTGGCCGGCATCATCGCCGGTTTCCTGATGCAGCTGATGACCGACAACGTCAAGGCCACCAAGGTTCTGCTGCACAGCTCCCTGCTCCAGTTCGTCACCGGGCTGCTCCTGGTGGGGGTCGCCGAGATGGCCGACCTCGGCGACATCGACCACATGAAGATCGGCGTCAAGCTCGTCATCTCCCTCGCCGTGGTGGTGGTCGGTGTCCTCAACCTCCGCAAGCCCGCCAAGAACCTGGCGATCATCGCCGGGGTGCTCGCCATCGTCAACATCGGCGTGGCGGTCTTCTGGTGAGGCATGGGGGCGCGGGGCGCCCCCGACCCCGCCCGTGAGGGGTCGTTCCGCCGGTGGCGGGTCGGAGTGCACCGACCCGCCACCGGCTTTTTCGTGTCCGTTCCCGGTTCACCCCGACGCTGCCTTTCGGAAAACTTGCAAGAGCTTTCGGCGAGGTCAGTGGTAGGGAGCCGTGCTGCGACCGAAAAACACCGGTTCACAAGGGCAAGACTGCGTGTTACGTTCGTCACTCCTACGCAAATTCTTGCAGGATATGCAAGAGATTGGCGATGGGGCAGTGTGGCCCCATCGCGGAACCTCCCCCAAGGAGCGCACATGAGAACGTCCCGACTCGGCGCCCTCGCAGGTGCCGTGGTGCTGGGAGCCGGCCTGCTAGCGGCTTCCGGACCCGCGATCTCCCAGGAAGCACCCGACGCGGCCCCCGTCTCCGACGTGACCCCCGCCGCCGAGGGCACGGGCGACACCATCGTCCACCTGTTCCAGTGGAACTGGGACTCCGTCGCCGCCGAATGCGCCGACTTCCTCGGCCCCAACGGCTATGGCGGCGTGCAGGTGTCCCCACCCCAGGAACACGTGGTCGTCCCCTCCTCCGAGGGCGGCGACTATCCCTGGTGGCAGGACTACCAGCCGGTGTCCTACAGCATCGAGAACACCCGGCGCGGCACCGCCGAGGAGTTCGAGAACATGGTCGGCACCTGTGCCGACAACGGCGTTCGCATCTACGTCGACGCCGTCATCAACCACATGACCGGCCCCGCCGAGGTCGACCTGCCCGGCAGCGCGGGCACCGAATGGGAACAGTACGAGTACCCCGACCTGTTCGGCGACGGCGAGGCCTCCTACTCCTATGGCGACTTCGCCCCCTGCTACGACACCATCGAGAACTGGAACGACAAGTCCGAGGTGCAGAACTGCCAGCTCCTGGGCCTGTCCGACCTGGACACGGGTTCGGAGCACGTACGCGCCCAGATCGCGCGCTACCTCAACGGACTGGTCGACATGGGTGTCGGGGGCTTTCGCGTGGACGCCTCCAAGCACGTCCCCGAGGAGGACATGGGCGCCATCATCGGCTCCCTGAACGAGGTGCCCGGCTTCGGCGGCGCCCCGCACGTCTACCACGAGGTCATCGGCGACGCGACGGTCCCCTACACCGCCTACACGCCCTACGGACAGGTCACCAACTTCGACTACCAGCGCGACATCGCCCACAGCTTCGCCAACGGCGACATCGCGAACCTGACCTCGATGCCCGACCACGGCGGACTCACCTCCGAGGAGGCCGTGGTCTTCATCGACAACCACGACACCCAGCGGTACGAACCCGCCCTGACCCACGTGGACGGCGACCGCTACTACCTCGCGACCGCCTTCATGCTCGCCCACTCCTACGGAACCCCCGTGGTGATGTCGAGCTACGACTTCCAGGGCAACGAGGCCGCGGGCCCGCCCAGCGTCGGCGAGGTCGAAGGGAACCCGGCCGGTTGGATCACCGCGGACAGCGACTGTGCCTCGGCGGAGTGGATCTGCGAGCACCGTGACGAGACCGTCGGCGGCATGGTCGCCTTCCGCAACGCGGTGGACGGCGCCGAACTGATCGAACGCGCCACGGACGGTTCCTCGCGGGTGGCCTTCGACCGCGGCGACGTGGGTTTCGCCGCCTTCAACGCCTCCGGTGAGAGCTGGTCGCTGACCGCCGCCACCTCCCTGCCCGACGGTGAGTACGACAACGTCGCCGGTTCCGGCGGTGCCACGGTCTCCGGTGGAGAGGTCACCGCGACCGTCCCCGCCGAGGGCGCCCTGGCGCTGCACGTGGGCGGCGAGTGCGTCGAGGACTGCGAGGGTGGCGGCGACCCGGGAGACCCCGGCGAGCCCGGTGACCCGGACACCATCACCGCCACGGTCGAGACCGAACCCGGCCAGGAGGTGCACGTGGTCGGCTCCACGCCCGAACTCGGTTCCTGGGAACCCGCCGATGGCGTGGCGCTGAGCACCGACGCCGACACCTACCCCCAATGGACCGGCGACGCCACCATCGAGGCCGACACCGAGTGGAAGCTCGTCAAGGTCGGTCCCGACGGCAGCGCCGACTGGGAACCCGGGGACAACCGCGTCGGCCCGGCCACGTCCGTGACCTGGGGCCGACTCTGATCCCTCGGTACCGACGCCTCGCCATCGCCCCCTGACCCGAGCCCGGGCACCCTCGCGCCGCGCCCCCGCGGCGCGAGGGTGCCCTTTCCCCTGGCTCAGCCCGCGGACGCGTCCGTCAAGGGCGAGGGGCAGGTGCCGCCGGGCTCCACGGTGAGTTCGTAGTGCCAGACCTCGTTGTCGTAGGTCTGACACAGCCCGAACCGCGAACCGTGCCGGGCGAACCAGTAGGCCGCGTCCGTGCGGCCGATGTCCACGGCCTCGCCGGTCACGTGCGAGGACTCCTCGGGAAGGGCCACCCATGCGGCAGCCTCCTCCTCACTCCCGTACACCTCGACCGCGGAGTCCAGCAGGAACCGCTGGTAGCGCTCACTACGCCACCCGCTCGTCACCAACACCTCGATCCCGTCCTCCCGCAGAGCGGCGTCGGCGGCCTCGCGCACGGCCGCCAGCAGCTCCGAGTCGAGTCCGGCCAGGGCGGGCACCTCCTCGGACGGGTCCAGGGCCTCGCCCTCGGCGACAAACCCGTCCTCCTCGCCCAGTGGGCTGAATCGGGTCACCGGAAGTTCCGAGGTCCACCCCCGATCATTGCCCTCCTCGGACGCGCCACCGCCGTTCGCGCCCGCCGCCGCGCAGCCCGCCAGAGCAGACATCACCAGCGCGGCGGAGAGGAGAACAGCCGGTCGAAAACGTGCACGGCGCATGGAAAATCCCTCCTCCGGGCCCGAGCCCCGCGCTCGGCACCGAGGGGCAGACCACCACGAGGGATGTTGCGCGGATGTCGGCCGCCGAGCCAACGTTTTCGCAACACGGCCCCCACCTACACTGAGGCTCCGCGACTCGACCACCGTGCCCGTGCCCCGACCCGGCACGACCGAGCGGTCCGGCCGAACAGGGGAGGACCACATGCGTGTACTGGTCGTCGAGGACGAGGTGTTCATGGCCGAGGCCCTCCAAGCGGGGCTGCGCCACGAGGCCATCGCCGCCGACGTCGCGCTGGACGGCGACGCCGCTCTGGAACGGCTCGGGCTCAACGACTACGACGTGGTCGTCCTCGACCGGGACATCCCCGGCACCCATGGCGACCAGGTGTGCGCGCTCATCGCCCGCGACCGCCCCCACACCCGGGTGCTGATGCTCACCGCCGCCACCCGGCTCAGGGACAAGGTGGACGGATTCTCCCTGGGAGCCGACGACTACCTCACCAAACCGTTCGCGGTGCGGGAGCTGGTCATGCGCTTGCGCGCGCTCGCGCGGCGGCCCGCCGCCACCGTCCAACCGGTGCTGGAGTGGGCCGACCTGCGCCTGGACCCCTACCGTCGCGAGGCCTACCGGAGCGGCCGCTACTTGAAGCTGCCCCGTAAGCAGTTCGCCGTCCTCGAACTGTTGATGCGCGCCGACGGGGGAGTGATCAGCGCGGAGACACTTTTGGAGAAGGCCTGGGACGAACACGCCGACCCCTTCACCAGCGCGCCCCGTGTCACGGTGTCCCAGCTGCGCAAGGCACTCGGCGAGCCGGACCCCATCGTCACCGTGTCCGGCGTCGGCTACCGCCTCGTCGTTCCCGAGGAGGGTCGGTGAACCGCCTCGAAGGGGATCATGGATCGGTTCGGGGGAGCGCACGCCTGCGACTGACCCTCGGCTACGCCGGGTTCCTGGTCTTCGCCGGTCTGGCCGTGCTGGTCGGCGTCTACGTGGTCCTGCGATACGTCCCCGACTATCCGCTCACCGCCGCCAACCCCCGCGACGCCGACAACGTGATCCCCGCCCGCCCGGAGATCCTGCGCGCCGTCGTCAACGTCTCGGGGGTGGTCCTGCTCATGTTGGCGGTGATCGGGCTGGTCGGCGGCTGGTTCCTGGCGGGTTGGGTGCTTCGCCCCCTGCGGCGGATCAACGAGGCCGTGCTGGTCGCCGCCACGGGGCGCCTGGGGCACAGGGTCGCGCTCTCGGGGCCCAACGACGAGTTCCGCCGGCTCGCCGACGCCTTCGACCACATGCTCGACCGCGTCCAGGACGCGTTCGAGGCACAGGAGCGCTTCGCCGCCAACGCCTCACACGAACTCCGGACCCCGCTGGCGGTCAACGCGACGCTTCTGGACGTGGCCCGCCGCGACCCCGAGGGGCAGGACCACCCCCGTCTCCTGGAGCGGCTCGACATCACCAACGCCCGCGCGATCGACCTCACCGAGGCGCTTTTGCGGCTGGCCGACGCCAACTCCGTCACCGCGGCCTCCGCGCCGACCGACCTCGCCGAGATCGCCCGCGGTGTGGTCACGGAGAGCGAGGACGAGGCGCGACGGTTCGGGGTACGACTGTGCCCGGCACTCACCCCGGCGCCCGCCATCGGCGACACCGTCCTACTCACCCAGCTCACCGAGAACCTGGTGCGCAACTCCCTGCGCCACAACATCGGCGTGGGCGGCGCCGGGACGGGTGACGACACCGAGGCGGGCACCGCGTCCGTGACCACCGGTCGCGATCCCCGCACGGGCGAGGCCGTCCTACGAGTCGAGAACACCGGACCCGTGTACACGGCGCGGACGGTCGCCCGTTTCCACGAACCCTTCCTCCGTGGCCAGGGGAGGATCGGCTCCGGTCAGGGCCATGGCCTGGGCCTGGCCCTGGTGGCGCGGGTCGTCGACGTCCACGGTGGCACCCTGGACCTGCGTCCGCGCGCGGGGGGAGGCCTGACCGTCACGGTCGTGCTGCCGCCGCCCTCGGATCGGGCCCCCGTCACGAGGCCGGTGCCTCAGTCGTCGTAGAAGGCCCGCTCCATGACCGCGCGGGCACGGCGGGTCGCCCGCAGGTACTCCTCGGTCAGCTGCTCCGCGGGTCCCACCGTCTCGGAGTCCTCGTCCTCGGAGTCGTCCCGGTAGCCCATGGCCTCGGCCAGGGCCGCACGCACCCGCAGGTCGGAGGGGAGCGAGTCGCCGCCCCGGCCGCGCTCCAGCATCACCATGCCGCGCACCCGGGACGCCAGCCGCCAGGCCTCCTCCAGCACCACGCCGTCCTCGGCGGCCAACAACCCGTGCGCCACGGCCACGCGCAGCGCCGCCAAGGTCCCGTTCACGCGCAGGTCCGGTTGTTGGTGGGCGTGCCGCAACTGGATCAGTTGGGCCACCCACTCCACGTCCGACAGGCCGCCCCGCCCCAGCTTCGTGTGCAGGGTCGGGTCGGCCCCGCGCGGCAACCGCTCGGCCTCCATCCGTGCCTTGAGCTTGCGGATCTCCAACACCGAGGCCGAGTCGATCCCACCTCGCGGGTAGCGCAGCGGGTCGATCAGGGCGATGAAGGCCGAGCGCAGCCCGTGGTCCCCGGCGATCGGCCGGGCCCGCAGCAGCGCCTGGCTCTCCCACACCTGTGACCAGCGCCCGTAGTAGGCCGCGTAGGAGGCCAGGGTGCGCACCACCGGTCCGCTCCTACCCTCCGGACGCAGATCGGTGTCCACCTTCAACGGTGGTTCCGCCTGCGGCATCTCCAACAACCGGGCCAGTTCCCGAACGATCGCCAACGCCTGCCTGGTGGCCGCCCCGGTCTCCACCCCCGGCATCGGGTCGTGCACGTACATCACGTCGGCGTCGCTGGTGTAGGTCAACTCACCGCCGCCGAACCGGCCCATCGCGATCACGCACACCCGGGTGAGCTCCTCACCGCCCGAGTCGGCCACCACCTTGGTGTAGGCGGCGCGCAGCGCGGCGTCGATGGTGACCGCGGCGATGTCGGTCAGCGCGCCGCCGACCTCCTCCACCGACGACACCTCCAACAGATCCGCCGAGGCCGTGCGCAACAGCTCCCGGCGGCGCAGCGCGCGCACCGCCGAGACCGCCTTCTCCGGGGTTTCGTACCGGCGCAGTGCCGCGTCCGCCTCCGCCATGAGCGTCTCGATCCGTCGACGTCGAAGGTGGGCGTCGTCGGCCAGGGTCGCCACCGACTCGGGGGCGCGCAGCAGCAGCTCGGTCACGTAACGACTGGTGCCCAGCAACCACGCCATCCGCTCGGCCACCCGCACGTCGTCACGCAGCAGCCGCAGGTACCACGGGGTGGTGCCGAGCGCCTCGCTGACCTGCCGGAACCCCAGCAGGCCCGCGTCCGGGTCGGGGGAGTCGGCGAACCAGCCCAACATCACCGGCAGCAACGTGCGCTGGATGGACGCCCGTCGGGACAGACCCGAGGTCAACGACTCCAGGTGCCGTAGCGACCCGCGCGGATCGGCGAAGCCCAGGGCGCCCAACCGGTCGACGGCCTGCTCGGGGGACAGGCGCGCCTCCTCGTCGGGCAGTTTGGCGACCGCGTTCAACAACGGTCGGTAGAACAACTTCTCGTGCAGGCGCCGCACCTCCGCCGACACCCGCTTGCGCGCACCGGTCAGCTCCCGCACCGGGTCCGCGCCGAACCCCAGCGCCCGACCCAACCGGCGCAACTGCGCGGGACCGTCCTGGGTCTTGGGATCGGGTATCAGGTGGGTGCGCCGCAACCGCTCCAACTGCAGCAGGTGCTCCATCCGGCGTAGGAACCGGTAGGCGTCGGTGAGTCCCGCCGCGTCCTTGCGTCCCACGTACCCGAACTCCGACAGCGCGGTGAGCGCCTGGAGGGTGTTGCCCGAACGCAGCCGGTCGTCGGTACGGCCGTGCACCAGCTGCAACAACTGCACGGAGAACTCGATGTCGCGCAGGCCGCCCGGGCCCAACTTCAGCTCGCGGTCGGCCTCACCGGTGGGGATGTGCGCCACCACCCGGCGGCGCATCGCCTGTACGTCCTCGACGAAGTCCTTGCGGCCGGCGGCCTCCCAGACCATCGGCGCGATCGCCTCGGTGTAGGCGCGGCCCAGCGCCACGTCACCGGCGATGGGACGGGCCTTGAGCAGTGCCTGGAACTCCCAGGTCTTGGCCCACCGGTCGTAGTAGGCCACGTGGCCGGCCAACGAGCGCACCAGGGGACCGCTCCGACCCTCGGGCCGGAGCGCGGGGTCGACCTCCCACAGGGTGCCCTCGGTGTCGGTCGCCGATGGGATCCGCATCATCGCCGTCGCCAGACGGGTGGCCGCGCGCAACGCGTCCTGCTCGTCGGCGTCCCCGACGGGCTCGGCCACGAACACCACGTCCACGTCACTGACGTAGTTGAGTTCGCGACCACCGCACTTGCCCATGCCGATCACGGCCAACCGGCACAGCTCGGCGTCCTCGGGCGACTCCGCCCGCGCCACCGCCAGCGCCGCGTCCAGTAGGGACGCGGCCAGGTCGGAGAGCTCCGCGGCGACCTCCTCCACCGAGTTCGTCTCGGTCAGGTCACGCCCGGCCAGACGCAGCAGCCGACGACGGTACGCCACCCGAACGGTGTGCCGCAGCGCCGTCCACGGATCCTCGTCCACGCCCTCGACCACCACCGGGTCGGCGACGGGTACCGCGTCGTCGGGCCGGGCGCCCACGGTGTGCAACAACCCCCGGCGCAGCTCCTCCGGTTGCGGGGTGCGCGCGGCGTCGGCGCCCCGCAACTCCCGCCAGTCCTCGGGGTAGCGCACGAGGTGGTCGGTCAGCGCGGTGCTGGCGCCCAGGATCCGGCACAGCCGCGCCCGCAGGTCCGGCTCCTCCCGCAGGGCGAGCAGCACGTCGTCGGGATCGGGGGAGACCTCCAGCACTCGGAGCAGACCCAACAGGGCCTGGTCCGGGTCGGCCGCCGCCGCGAGGGAGGTGAGGACCTCGGTGTCGGCCCTGGCGTCCAGCCCGGCCTGTTCCACCAACCTCAGGGCCTTGGGGCTGTCGCTGAAACCACGCCGGGCCAGCGCTCCTACTGTCATGTCGGTGCTTCCCTCCCTTGCCACGCGTCAACGGTAGCCGTCGATGGATAGCATGCCCCGGTCACCTCTACTCCCAAGGAGCGCACATGTCCGTTCTGGACGTCGAGATCGCCGACCTCACCGGGGGCCCGGCAGGCCTGGACCGGTACGCGGGCCAGGCGGTGCTGGTCGTCAACGTCGCCTCCCGGTGCGGACTGACCCCGCAGTACGCGACCCTGGAGAAGCTCCAGCGGAGTTACGCCGATCGGGGCTTCACCGTCCTGGGCGTGCCGTGCAACCAGTTCATGGGCCAGGAACCCGGCACCCACGAGGAGATCGCCACCTTCTGCTCCACCACCTATGGGACGACCTTCCCCATGACGGAGAAGGTCGACGTCAACGGCGAGGACCGTCACCCGCTGTACGCGGCCCTGGTGGAGACGGCGGACGCAGAGGGCCACACCGGCGACGTGCGGTGGAACTTCGAGAAGTTCCTCGTCGCCCCCGACGGCACCGTCGCGGCGCGCTTCGGTCCCCAGGTCGAGCCGGACTCCGGCGAGGTCACCAAGGCCATCGAGGCGGTTCTGCCGAACTGACCCGGAGACCAGGGACGAGGGAGGCCACCGGCGACGTGGAGAACGTCATCGGTGGCCTCCCTCATGCCCGGAGCCTCTCTCCAGGCCCACGCACTAGATGTCGTAGTACAGCTCGAACTCGCGCGGGTGCGGGCGCAGACGCAGGGAGTCGATCTCCTCGGTGCGCTTGAAGTCGATGTAGGTCTCGATCAGGTCCTTGGTGAAGACGCCGCCCTCCAGCAGGAACTCGTGGTCGGCCTCCAGGGCCTCCAGCGCCGCGTCCAGGGACGCCGGGACCGTCTCGATGTTCTCGGCCTCGGCCGGGGGCAGCTCGTACAGGTCCTTGTCGAGCGGCTCCGGCGGCTCGATCTTGTTCTTGACGCCGTCCAGACCCGCCATGAGCATGGCGGAGAAGGCCAGGTAGGGGTTGGCCGACGGGTCCGGCACCCGGAACTCGATGCGCTTGGCCTTGGGGTTGGAGCCGGTGAGCGGCAGACGGATGCAGGCCGAACGGTTGCGCTGGCTGTAGACCAGGTTGATCGGGGCCTCGTAACCCGGGACCAGGCGGTGGAAGGAGTTCACCGTCGGGTTGGTGAAGGCCAGCAGCGCCGAGGCGTGCTTGAGCAGACCACCGATGTAGTGACGCGCCGTGTCGGAGAGCTGGCCGTAGCCGGACTCGTCGAAGAACAGCGGCTCGCCTTCCTTCCACAGACTCTGGTGGCAGTGCATGCCGGAGCCGTTGTCACCGAAGAGCGGCTTGGGCATGAAGGTCGCCGTCTTGCCCGCGGCGTTGGCGACGTTCTTCACGATGTACTTGTACAGCTGCACGTTGTCGGCGTGCTTGAGCAGGGTGCCGAACCGGATGCCGATCTCGGCCTGACCGGCGGTGCCGACCTCGTGGTGCTGGAGCTCGACCTCGATGCCGGACTCGATGAGCGTCTTCACCATGTCCGAGCGCAGGTCGCTGTAGTGGTCGACCGGCTCGACCGGGAAGTAGCCGCCCTTGAAGCGCGGACGATACCCGCGGTTGCCGCCCTCGATCGCCGAGCCGGTGTTCCAGGCGCCCTCGATGGAGTCGATCTCGTAGTAGCCGGTGTTCGCGCTCGTCTTGAACTTGACGTCGTCGAAGATGTAGAACTCGGCCTCGGCACCGAAGAAGGCGGTGTCGGCGACGCCGCTGCCGCGCAGGTAGGCCTCGGCCTTGCGGGCGACGTTGCGCGGGTCGCGGCTGTAGGACTCCAGCGTGAGCGGGTCGTGGACGAAGAACGTCATGTTCAGCGTCTTGTGCTTGCGGAACGGGTCCAGCACGCCGGTGCTCAGGTCCGGCAGCAACAGCATGTCGGACTCGTGGATGGCCTGGAAGCCGCGGATCGAGGAACCGTCGAACATCTGGCCGTCGGTGAAGGTGGACTCGTCCACGTTCTCGGTCGGGAGGGTCACGTGGTTCACGCCCCCGAACAGGTCCGTGAAACGGACATCGAGGAATGCGACGTCCTCGTCTCGGATGTAGGCGAGGACCTCATCGACGCTGCTGAACAAAACGGAACCTCCGTGCAGGTGGCTGAGACGGCGGGTCGGTGGGTCCGCTCCATCGCGGGGCCCGTCGACCACACGCCGTCTCCCGGCTTCGCTCTCGAAGCTAGGAGCGCGTGATTTCCACGCCATGTCTCGATTGTTTCTTGCATGTTACGGAGCGAGGTGATCACGTGGACGACCCCCATGGGGCGGTGATTCCGCCTGTTTCAAGGGCGAATCGGCCCGTCGGCGTGGTTCGGGGGTGATCGGTCCCACCCGGGTTCGCGGCCGGCGTCACACCATCCGTGCCCACCCGGGTGCGGGTGTCCGTGACGTGCCTATACCGTGAAAACCATGAGTGACGAGAGCCGGTCCACCGCCGACCCCGACGACGACTTCCGCTACCGGGGGAACCGGCTCGGGCTGCCCGAGGAAGGTCCTCGATCGGTGCCGGGCGTGGTCCGTCGACTCGTCGGCCTGGCCCTGGACTGGGCCGTGGCGAGCCTCCTCGTCTGGGGGGCCATCAACGCGGGTCTGATCGGCCGGGAACTCGCGGCGGCCGCCGCGAGCGGTGGGGAGCAGGAGGCCCTGGCCCTGACCAACTTCACCACCCTGTCCACCCTGGTGGTGTTCGCGGCGATGAGCATCGTGCTGCTGACCCTGTTCGGTACAACGATCGGGCGGCGGATCGTCGGCGTCGGGATCACGGCCACGGGAGAGCGTTCCTGGCCCTGGTTCGTGTCCATGACGGTGCGGACCCTGCTGTTGTGCCTGGTGATTCCGGCCGTGGTCTACGACCGTGACACACGTGGTCTACACGACCGGGCCGCGGGCACCATCGCGACCCGTTACTGACCCCTCACAGGACGCGTCGGACCGGCGTCGGGTGCGTCGGGGCGCCCTTCGGGCTGCTGTTAGCATCCTGAACAGCTTTTCCCGGGGCCGCGAGCCTTCTGGCCGCCCTGACCCCGCCCCCTCCAAGGTCTTCTTCGTATCCGAAGGTTCGCATGGCTGGAAAACGTTCCGCCCCTCACTCGTCAGGTGCCCTGGGCGCCACAAGAATGTCCGGGGGACAGTGGATCGCCTGTGCCGTCACGGCGTTGACCATCGTCGCAAGTCTGGGCGGCTACGGCTGGTACCAGGGGTTGATCGGCAACATCACCACCACGCAGGTGGACACCGACGAATGGGACCGGCCCACCAGCGTCGAGGGGGTCATGAACCTCCTCATCATCGGGTCCGACGTGCGCTCGGGTGAGAACGCCGACTACGGCGAGGCCGAGGGCGAGCGCCCCGACACCATGCTCATCGCCAGCGTCAACGTGGACAACGGCGCCGCCACCCTGGTCAACCTGCCCCGCGACCTCATGGTGGACCTGCCCGGCTGTGAGGCCGTGGAGGGCTACGAGGGCATGGGCGCCCACCAGGGCATGGTCAACTCCGCGATGACCTTCGGCGGGGTGGGCTGCCAGTGGAAGGCCGTGGAACAGGTGACCGGTGTGCACCTGGACCACTTCGTCATGATGGACTTCACCGGGTTCAAGGACATGGTGGACGCCCTGGGCGGGGTACAGATGTGCATCCCCGAGGCCGTCGACGACCCCAAGGCCCACCTACAACTGGACGCCGGACTCCAGACACTCGATGGCGAAGACTCCCTGGGCTTCGTGCGTTCCCGCTACGCCCAAGGGGACGGCAGCGACCTGTCGCGGATCGACCGGCAACAGGAGTTCATGGGCGCCATGCTCCGCGAGGTCCTCAGCAGCGATGTCATGACCAACCCGGTCACCATCACCAACTTCCTCGGCGCCGTCACCGACTCCATCAGTACCGACGACGACCTCACGGTCGACATCATGACCGACCTGGCCATCTCCATGCGCGAGGTCGACCTGGACCGGGTCCAGTTCGTCACCGTCCCCAACGGGGCGCATCCCGACGACGAGAACCGCATCATGATGAGCCAGCCCCAGGCCTCGGAGCTGTTCGAGGCGATCAACGCGGGTGTGGACCTGGCGGGCGAGGACGACGACACCTCCGACAACAAGGACGACGAGGAGGGGACGGAGTCGGTCGATCCCGCCGACGTCACGGTCCAGGTGGTCAACAACACCGGCATCGACGGGCTCGCCCTGGAGATCCAGGCCGTCCTGGTCCAGGAGGGTTACGTGGTCACCGGTACCGGTAACCCCGAACTGCGCGCCCCCGAGGCCACCACGGTCTACCACGGTCCGGGCGAGGAGGCGGCGGCCGAGTTGCTCGCCGGTTCCCTGGAGAACGCCGTGACCGAGGAGGCCGAGGGGCTGGAGCAGACCCTCGAAGTGGTGGCCGGGTCCGACTGGAACGGTTTCTCCGGGAGCTCCTCCGCCGAGACCGACCTGTCCATTACCGACGATCTCGGCGGAGTCACCGCCGAAGAGGCCGAGGAGAGCGCTTGCTGAGGTGAGCGGTCCGGCCACCGCGCCCGGTGGCCGGACCGACGGCCGGGGTCTGACACAGGGATACCGTTCCGGTAGCATCCGGGGGGTTACGTCCGAGTACACCACCGCGGTCCCTCCCGTGGCGGATCCCCTCCCGGACACTCCCACCTCTCTCGTGCCCCAGATCGGATCGCAGGTGCCCTCTTGGCCCCAAGAAACGTGTCCAAGGCCGCCGTCGCAGGCAAGATGACCCTTGGGAAATGGGCGGCGTGCGTCGCGACCGGTGTGCTCATCGCCGCGAGTCTGGTCGTCTACACCGGTTACCAGGGAATCTTCGGTATCGACACCGCGGACGTGGACCCCGACGGCTGGGGTGACCGTCCCGCCCAGGTCGAGGGACTGCACAACATCCTGCTGCTGGGCACCGACGAGCGCGCGGGGGACAACGCCGAGTACAACGAGCTCAACGGCATCCGCCCCGACGTCCTGGTCGTCGTCAGCATCGACGTGGACAAGGGCGGGGTGACGATGGTCAACCTCCCGCGTGACACGATGGTCGAGATCCCCCCGTGCGAGGCGACGGAGGGGGAGGGTGCGGGCTGGTCGGGCGGCGTCGACCAGCTCAACCACGCCATGACCTACGGCGGGATGGACTGCCAGGGCAACACGGTGGAGACCATCACCGGGATCCACCTCGACCACATGGTCCTGGTGGACTTCGCCGGGTTCGAGCACATCGTCGACTCCATCGGTGGCATCAAGATGTGCGTTCCCGAGCCCGTGGACGACCCCAAGGCGCACATCGAGCTGGACGCGGGGGAGCAGAGGCTCAACGGGGAACAGGCACTCGGCCTGGCCCGCTCCCGGGACAGCGCGGCCAACGGCAGCGACCTGGGGCGCATCGAGAACCAGCAGCGCATGATGGGTGCCATCCTGCGCGAGGTCACCTCCGGGGACATCCTGGCCAAACCCAACAACCTGATCTCCTTCCTGGACTCGGTCACCGACAGTCTCACCACCGACAGTGAGTTCACCGTCGACAAGATGACCGAGCTGGCCATCGCCATGCGCGAGGTCGACCTGGGCCGGATGAACATGGTCACCGCGCCCGTCGAGGACTACCCGGTCGACCCCAACAAGGTGCAGTTCCAGGAGACCGCCGCGCAGGACCTGTTCACCTCCGTGGCCGCAGGCGAGCTCGTCGAGGAGGAGGGCTCCGAGGAATCCGGGGACGACTCGGTCGCCGTGGAACCCTCCGACGTGTCCCTGCTGTTGCTCAACAACACCGGGGTCGACGGTCTGGGAAGTCAGGTCGAACCCCTGTTGGTCGAGGAGGGGTTCACGGTCACCGACACGACCAACCCCGAACTGCGGGTCCCGGAGGCCACCACCGTCTACCACGGGCCCGACAGGGCCGAACACGCCGAGGTCCTGGCCGAGGCCGTCCAAGGCGGCGCGGAGATCGTGGAGGAGCCTTCCCTGGGGGAGGACCTGGAGTTGGTCATGAGCGGCGGCTGGGAGGGCATCGCCGGTGCGGGCGGTGGTTCCGGCGGCGGTTCCAGCGTCGAGGACCTGGGGGGTACCAGCGCCGCGGAGGACAAGGTCAGCTGCGACTGATCCGGCACCTGCTTCTCTTCGCACGAAGGGCCCGTATCCGTCTTCGCCGGGTGCGGGCCCGCTTTCGTTTCCACGGTTTATCGTTTATCGTTAATATCGATGAACGATAAGGAGGCGATCGTGTCCCTCGAAGCATCGACCCGTCGATCCCGTCTGCGGTGGAGTCGTACCGACTCCGTGGCCATGCGGTTCGTCCTGGTCCTCGGCATGATCCTGGTGTGCGCGACCATGGCGCTCTCACTGCTGTGGATCACCACCGGCCTCTCCGTGGGCGGTTTCGGACAGACCGACCGGGTCACCGTGCACCAGCCGATCGACGCCCCGGGCACGGTTCCCGACGTCGAACTGTCGGTAGACGACGTCACTATCGCCGCCGAGTCCACGATGACGCTCGTCTTCGAGGACCCGAGTGTCACGGAGCGCCTCATGCTGGTGCTGCCCACCCTGCTCGTCCAAGCCGCGGCCCTGGTGGTGCTCTACCTGGTGCTGCGGGTGGTCCGCAGCCAGGAGAAGGGCGATCCCTTCGTCCCGGCCAACGTGCGACGCGTCCACACCATCGCGTTCACCGTCATCGTCGCGTCGATCCTGGTCCCCGTCGTGCGGGGCCTGGCCGGGCTCTTCCTCCAGGACGGGGTGGTGCCTACCGAGGGGATGGTGCTCGTGGCCTTCGAGATCACCCTGGGGTCGGCCCCGCTGGTCGGACTACTGACAGGTCTGACGCTGGCCGCGCTCGCCGAGGTGTTCCGTCGGGGCGCGCGTATGCGCGACGACGTCGACGGTCTCGTCTGATGCCACCGGAAGAGGCCACCGGCATCCGGATCCACCTGGACAAGCTCCTCGCCCGGCGCGGAATGACCCTCACCGAACTCTCCGAGCGGGTCGGCGTCACCGTGGTCAACCTGTCCGTGCTCAAGAACGGGCGGGCCAAGGCGATCCGCTTCTCCACCCTGGCCGCCCTGTGCCGGGAACTGGACTGTCAGCCCGGGGATCTCATCGGCCACGAACCGGACCCTTGAGTCCGCCCACGTGAACGGGGCCGCCGCACCGGTCGGTGCGGCGGCCCCGTGGAAGGCCCGTCGACGGGGTGGAGGCGGCCCCGATCAGCCCATCTTGCCGCGCATGCCCTTCGGCATCTTGGCGCCCTTGGGCATGGGGCCCTTGGGCATCTGCATCGCGGCCGGAAGCGCCTTGAGGCGGTAGTTCAGCTCGGCGGTGCCGGACTTGTCCAGGTTACGGGGCAGCTTCACCAAAGCCCGCTGCAGCTTGGAGACGGGCACCTGGTCCTCGCCGTTGCCGACCTTGAAGTCGTAGATGGGCGTGTCGTTGGCCACGCGCGACACCCGCTTCTTCTCACCGGCGATGAGGCCGCGCAGGCGACCCGGGTCGCCCTCGCCGACCAGGACCACGCCGGGGCGGCCCACCACGCGATGGACGACGTCCATCTGCTTGTTCGCGGCCACACCGGGCTCGACCACCCAGTTGCCGCGCATGTTCTCCAGGATCGCCATACCGGCGCCCAGCCGGCCGTCGAGCATCTTGTACTGCACCTTCTGGGCGGATCGGGTGAACATGATGAACCCGACCAAGAAGGCGATCGGCAGACCGGTCAGCGGCCAGATGATCCAGGAACCGGTCCAGATGCCGATACCGATGAAGACGGCGAAGATCACGAGCGCGACGGTGATCGCGAGCGGGATCGTGCGCGGGCTCTGCTGGTGGACGACCTTGGCGACCATGCCGATCTGCTTCAACCGGCCCGGCTGCTTCTCGCCACCCTTACCGGCGGACGTGGTGTCGGACTTCTTCGCCATGGTTCTTTCAGGCAGCGCACACCGAGTGACTCGGTGGGGAAGGGTCCCTCTGCTGCCTTGCCTCCTCTACGCGGTCGACCTTCGGTGCGGCGCCTTGTCGGCGCCACGAACAGGGCGCCTCGGAACCACCAGGATATGCGTCCGAGCACCCACATGCGGAACGGTGGCCCGCGGGCCACCGTTCCAGGTTGGTCACGACTGTGACGAAACGTTCGTTATGCGTTGTTCGTGGCCGCCGCGGCCTGGGCCTCACGCTTCTCGCGCGCCTGCTTGTACAGGGTGCCCGCGCGGTAGGACGAACGCACCAGCGGACCGGACATGACACCGGCGAAACCGATCTCCTCGGCCTCCTTGCCCAGCTCCACGAACTCCTGCGGCTTCACCCAACGGTCGATCGGGTGGTGCAGCTTGGAGGGACGCAGGTACTGGGTGATGGTGAGCAGGTCACAGCCGGCCTCGTGCAGGTCGCGCATGGCCTCGCTGATCTCCTCACGGGTCTCGCCCATGCCCAGGATCAGGTTCGACTTGGTGACCAGGCCGTCCTCGCGGGCCATGGTGATGACGTCCAAAGAGCGCTGGTAGCGGAAGCCCGGGCGGATGCGCTTGAAAATCCGCGGCACCGTCTCCACGTTGTGGGCCAGCACCTCCGGACGCGAACCGAACACCTCGGCCAGCTGGTCGGGGTCGGCGTTGAAGTCCGGGATGAGCAGCTCGACGCCGGTGTCGGGGTTGAGCTCGTGGATCTTGCGGACCGTCTCGGCGTACAGCCAGGCGCCGCCGTCCTCCAGGTCGTCACGGGCCACACCGGTGACGGTGGCGTAGCGCAGCTCCATCTTCTGGACTGAGGTGGCGACCTTGGTCGGTTCCATCTTGTCCAGGGCGGTGGGCTTGCCGGTGGCGATCTGGCAGAAGTCGCAGCGGCGGGTGCACTGGTCACCACCGATGAGGAACGTGGCCTCCCGGTCCTCCCAGCACTCGTAGATGTTGGGGCATCCCGCCTCCTGACAGACGGTGTGCAGGCCCTCGCCCTTGACCAGGGACTGGAGCTCGGTGTACTCGGGCCCCATGTGCGCCTTGATCTTGATCCACGGCGGCTTTCTCTCGATGGGGGTCTCGCTGTTGCGCGCCTCCACGCGCAGCAGCTTGCGGCCCTCAGGAGCGATGGTCAACGCGAACCCGTTCCCTTCTGTACCCCTGTGACGGGGACCCTCGCGCCCCTTGTGGGGGCGGCACGTCCCGGTGGGGACTGGCTCTTGGTGTGGACTGTCATGCTCGGGCGGTGGCGTCGGTGAGCAGTTCGGCGCCGTCGGTGTGGCTGAATCCCGCCGCGCCGAGCACGTCGGCCAGATGCCGTTCGAGGCGCGGTCGCACGTCGGCGACGGTGACGGCGCGCCCCAGTTCGTTGGTGAGCGAGGTGACCCCCGCGTCGGAGATCCCGCAGGGGACGATCCGGTCGAACCACGACATGTCATTCTCGCAGTTGAGGGCGAGTCCGTGCATCCCGACCCCGCGGGCGATCCGACAACCGATCGCGGAGACCTTGCGTTCGATGAGGCCGCGCTCGGGATCGGCGTCCAACCACACTCCGCTGCGATCCTTCACGCGCTTACCGGTGAGGCCGTACTCCGCGATGGTGCGGATGACGGATTCCTCCAGCATGCGGACGTAGGCGATCACATCGATGGGTTGATCCAGCTTGACGATGGGGTACACCGTGAGCTGTCCGGGGCCGTGCCAGGTGATCTTGCCGCCTCGATCGATGTCCACGACGGGTGCGCCGGGGTCGGTGATGGGACGATCCCACCTCCCGGTGCGTTTGCCCGCGGTGTAGACGGGTTCGTGTTCGAGGAACAGGACGGTGTCGGGCAGCTCGTCGGCGACGCGGCTCTGGTGGAGTCGCTTCTGCAGATCCCAACCCTGGTGGTACGGGACGGGAGTGTCGCCCAGCCATGCGTAAACGAGATCACTCACACCCCCACCTTACGCCCCGACGGAAGGGGAGGGTCGGGGCAGGATGTCGGAAAGCGCACTGTCGATGTCGGGCAGAAGGAAGGAATAGCCGGCCCTCTCCAGGCGTTCGGGTCGGGCCCTCAGATCGACGAGCGCGCTCTCCTCGGTGAAGCCGCCCAGGGCCAAGCGGACCGCGGGCGGGGAGAGGGGCACGACGGCGGGGCGCCCCAAGGCCCTGGCGAGCGCCCGGGTGAAGTCGGCGTTGCTCACCGGTTCGGGCGCGCACAGGTTCACCGGGCCGGTCACGTCCGGCCGCTCCAACAGGAACCGGATGGCGCCGATCTGGTCGATCAGCGAGATCCACGTCAGGTACTGGGTGCCCGACCCCAGCCGACCGCCGAGGCCCACGCGGTACAGCGGCAACAGGGAGCGGAGTATGCCGCCCTCCCGGGCCAGGACCACCCCGCTGCGCAGATGGGCCACCGACATTCCGGCCTCCCGCGCGGGAAGCGTGGCCTCCTCCCAGCCCCGACACAATTCGGCGAGGAAGCCCTCGCCGGCGGGACCGTCCTCGGTGGCCACGGCGTCGCCGGTCGCACCATAGAAGTGGGCGCCCGAGGCGCTCAGCAGGCGCGTGGGCGGGTGCCGCATCCCGGCCACGGCCCGACACAGGCCCAGGGTGCCCTCCACCCGGCTACGACGGATGAGACGGCGTCGACGTCGGGTCCACAACCCGGGGCCGAACGGTTCACCGGCCAAGTGGACGACGGCCTCGGTCCCGGCCAGGGCCACGGAGTCCACCCGCCCCAGTTGGGCGCGCCACTCGGCCTCCTCCAAACCGGGCGTCTCGCTCCGTCGCGGAGGACGCCGGACCAGGGCCACCACCGTGTGTCCGTCCGCCAGCAGGGAGGCGGTCAGCGCGCGACCGACCATCCCGGTCGCACCCGTGATCGCCACTCTCATGCCCAGGGGTTTACCCGCTGGTAGGAGACCACTCGAAGTTTTCTCGACCTTTTTCGGCGAAAGCCCTGCGCGGGGTCCCCGGGTCTTCTAGGTTGAGTCGTGGGACAGGGAACTCCGCGTCAGCGCGGAGATACCCTGGGCGATCCTCGGATCGTCCAGGCGGGCGAGAGCCCGCGCACAGACCTTTGATGATGGGGATCATCAGGGGATGGTGATTGGTGGGGTAGAAAGGCGGGGCGGTGCCGGAAACGGCGCCGCCCCGCTTCCATGTTCTCTCGGCGACCCCTGGGGGCGGGTGCCGACCGAGTCGGGAACGGGCGGCGGGAGACGCCGCGGTGCCGAAGGCGGGGATCGTCAGCCGGGGTAGGGGCGGTCGCGTCTGGCGTGGCGCAGGGACTCGCCCCACCAGGCCAACTGGTCGAGCATCTCGTCCACCGCGGCCTCCGCGCCGCGCAGCTCCTCGCCCCCGGTGCCGGCCACGAACAGACCTTGGGCGTTGTGCAGGCTCACCGAGGTGCGCACCGACGTCATGTGCAGTTCACTGAAGACCCCGCGCAGCTGCTCCACGGCGCGCAGGCCGCCCGACATCCCTCCGTAGGAGACGAAGGCGACCGGCTTGGCGAACCACTCCTTGCGGGCCGAGTCGATGGCGCTCTTGAGCGGACCGGGATAGCCGTGGTTGTACTCGGGGGTCACCACCACGAAGGCGTCGGCGGCGTCGATCGCGCGGGAGAACCCGGTGGCTTCGGGACCCTGGTCGTCGGCCCAGTGATCGCCCACGTCCAAGACGTCGACATCCACACCGGGGCGGGCCGCCACGAGGTCGAGGAACCAGGCCGCGATGACCGGCCCCGTGCGTCCCCGGCGACCGCCTCCGAGGAGGATGGCCACTCGAAGGTTCTCCTGGTGCATGTGGGTCCTTTTCCTGGGCGCGAAGGGACATACGCCCCCAGCGTACGAGCTCAAGTTAGCTTGAGGTCAAGGCCATGGAAGGTGACACCATGCTCACCATGAGGGCGCTCCCGGCACGGGAACGGCCCGGGGCCGGCACCGTACGCGGTGCCGGCCCCGGGCCGTTCCAGGCGCTGCGAGAAAGGGTCAGGCCAGACCCAGCTCGCTCTCGAAGGCGCCCTCCTCCAGGCGTTCCTTGACCGTCTGCAGGAAGTGGCCGGCGTCGGCGCTGTCGATCAGACGGTGGTCGTGGGCCATCGACAGGTAGACCATCGAACGGACCGCGATGACCTCGCCGCCCACGGCCTCGTCCTCGACGACGACGGGACGCTTGACGACGGTGCCGGTCTCCAGGATGGCGACCTGCGGCTGGTTGATGATCGGCGTGCCGAACAGTGCGCCGGTGTGGCCGGTCTCGGAGATCGAGAACGTGCCGCCGCCCAGCTCGTCCGGGCCGAGCTTGCCGGTGTGGGCGCGCTCGGTCAGGTCGGTCAGGCTACGGGCCAGGTCACCGAGGCCGAGCTCGCCGGCGTTCTTGACCACCGGGGCGAGCAGGCCCCGCTCGGTGTCCACCGAGACGGCGAGGTTCTCCACGTCGTGGTAGGTCACCGTCTGGTCGGCGGCGTTGATCACCGCGTTGACCTTCGGGTGGGCCTTGAGGGCCTCCACCGTGGCGGCGGCGAAGAACGGGAAGAAGTTCAGCTCGACGCCCTCGCGCTTGGCGAAGTCCGCGCCGACCTGCTCGCTCAGACGCGCCACCTTGCTGACGTCGACCTCGATGACCTGGGTCGTCGTGGCGGAGATGCGCAGCGACTCGACCATGCGGTCCGCGATCGACTTGCGCAGACGGCTCAGCTTCTCAGTGCGGCCGCGCAGCGAGGTGTCCGAGGAGGCCTTCTTGGCCGGGGTCGACGCGGCGGGCGCCGACGCGGCGGCCTTCTGCTCCTCCGCGGCCTTGAGCACGTCCTGCTTACGGACACGACCGCCCACACCGGTACCGGAGACACGGCTCAGGTCGACACGGTGCTCGGAGGCCAGCTTGCGCACCAGCGGCGTCACGTAGGCCTCGGTCACGGCGTCGGTGCCGGAGGCGCGACCCGTTCCGCTGAGCGTCTCGATGTCCACCGAGGGGCCGTCCGTGGAGTCCTGCTCCTGTGCGGCGGGAGCGGGCGTGGACGGGGCGGGGGCGCTCGCGGGCTTCGGCTCGGGCTCGGGCTCGGCCGGGGCGGCGGGAGCGGCCGGCTCCTCCGTGGCAGCGGCACCGGAACCACCGATGAGGGCGATCTGGGCGCCGATCTCGACGGTGTCGTCCTCCTCGACGAGGATCTTGGTGAGCACCCCGGAGACCGGGGACGGGATCTCGGTGTCCACCTTGTCGGTGGAGACCTCAAGGAGCGGCTCGTCCACCTCGACGGTGTCGCCCACGCTCTTGAGCCACTGGGTGACGGTCCCCTCGGTGACGCTCTCACCCAGGGCGGGCATGGAAACGGAAGTCGGCATGGGTTCCTCGTTGGATCTGGACGCGGTACCTGCCCAGGCCTTGATGGGCAGCGCGGATGTGGTCGGGGGCGGGCCTCCGGGGAGGCCCGCCCCCTGGCGAAACGATCAGTCGTGGACGTGCAGCGGCTTGCCGGCCAGTGCGAGGTGCGCCTCGCCCAGTGCCTCGGACTGGCTCGGGTGCGGGTGGATCAGCTGGGCCACCTCGGAGGGCAGGGCCTCCCAGTTGTAGATCAGCTGCCCCTCGGCGATCAGCTCGCCGACACGGCTGCCCACCATGTGGACTCCCAGCACGGGCCCGTCCTTCTCGGCGATGACCTTGACCGCGCCCTGGGTCTGCAGGATCTGGCTTTTGCCGTTGCCCGCCAGGTTGTAGTTCATCTCGACGACGTCGTGACCGCGCTCCTTGGCCACCTCGGTGGTCAGACCGACGGACGCGACCTCGGGCTCACAGTACGTGACACGGGGAACACCGTCGTAGTCGATCGCCGGCGGGTTCTGCCCGGCGATGTGCTCGGCGACGAAGATGCCCTCGGCGAAGCCCACGTGCGCGAGCTGCAGGGTCGGGATCAGGTCGCCGACCGCGTAGACATCGCCCACACCGGTGTGCAGGTTCTCGTCGACCTGGACGAAGCCGCGGTCCAGGGTGACGCCCTGCTCCTCGTAGCCCAGACCCTCGGAGACCGGGCCGCGACCGATGGCCACCAGCAGGACCTCGGCCTCCAGGGTCTTGCCACCCTCAAGGGTGACGACCACGCCGGAGTCGGTGGTCTTGACCGACTCGAACGGCTTGCCGAGCTCGGACTTGATCTTGCGCTTGCGGAAGGCCCGTTCCAAAAGCTTGGAGCTGGACTCCTCCTCGACGGGGACCAGGTGCTTGAGGGCCTCGACGATGGTGACGTCGGCGCCGTAGGAACGCCACACGCTGGCGAACTCCACACCGATCACGCCGCCGCCCAGGACGATGACGGACTCGGGGACGCGGTTCAGCTCCATGGCCTGGTCACTGGTCATGACCTTCTCGCCGTCGATCTCCAGCCCGAGGGTCTTGGGCTTGGAACCGGTCGCCAAGAGGACGTTCTTCCCCTTGTAGACCTTGCCGTCGACGGTGACCTCGTCCTTGCCGGTGAGCTTGCCCTCACCCTCGACGACGGTGATCTTGCGGGCCTTGATCAGGCCGCTCAGGCCCTTGTACAGGCCGTTGATCACCTTGTCCTTGTACTGGTGCACGGCCTCGATGTCGATGCCCTCGAAGGACGCCTTGACACCGAAGGTCTCGCTCTCCTTGGCGGAGTCGGCGACCTCGGCCGAGTGCAGCAGGGCCTTGGTGGGGATGCAGCCGCGGTGCAGGCAGGTGCCGCCGAGCTTGTCTTTCTCGATCAGGACGACGTTCATGTCCAGCTCGGCGGCGCGAAGCGCCGCCGCGTAGCCGCCGCTGCCGCCGCCAAGGACGACAAGGTCGAAGGTACCGCCGCTCTCACTCACGGGAACGAACTCCTAGTTCAGTGGCTGATGGTGGTGGGTCCCCACGGCCGTTCGGGGCCGAAGTGGTCCGCCGTCGAGGGACCGTGGGGTGCCGTTTCGGGACGGCGCTCGGGCTCGTTGTCGTCGAGCGCCGCCCCGACCGACTACTTGCTCGCGTAGTCCTCGGCGATGCGGACGAGGGTGCGGGTACCCGCACCCGTGCCGCCCTTGGGGGTGTATCCGTGCGGACCGCCCTGGTTGAAGGAGGGTCCGGCGACGTCGAGGTGGGCCCACTTGTTGCCCTCCTCGATGAACTCCTTGAGGAAGATGCCCGCGGAGAGCATCCCGCCCCAGCGCTCGCCCGCCACGTTGGCGATGTCGGCGACCGCGGAGTTGAGACCGGCGCGCAGCTCGGCCGGGAGCGGCATCGGCCAGGAGGCCTCGCCCTCGGCGGTCGCGGCCGCGACGACCTCGTCACGGACGGCGTCGTCGTTGGACATGACCGCGAAGACGCGGGTGCCCAGGGCGACGAGCTGCGCGCCCGTGAGGGTGGCGATGTCCACGACCAGGTCCGGCCCGTCCTCCTGGGCGCGGACCAGGGCGTCGGCCATGACCAGACGGCCCTCGGCGTCGGTGTTGAGGACCTCGACGGTCTTGCCGCCGTAGATGCTCAGCACGTCCGAGGGGCGCTGGGCGGTGCCACTGGGCATGTTCTCGGCCACGGCCAGGTAGCCGACGGCGTTGACCTTCAGGCCCAGGGTGGAGATGGCCCGCATGGCGGCCAGCACGGAGGCGGCGCCGCTCATGTCCGACTTCATCCAGTCCATCGAGCCCGCGGGCTTGAGGGACAGACCGCCGGAGTCGAACGTGATGCCCTTGCCGACGAAGGCGACCTTCTTGGTGGCCTCCGGGTGGCTGTAGGCCAGACGCACCAGGCGGGGCGCGTTCGACGAACCCTGACCGACGCCGGTGATGCCGCCGTAGCCGCCCTCGGACAGGGCCTGCTCGTCGAGGACCTCGATCTCCAGGTCCGCCTGCTGGGCGATCTCCTGCGCCGCGATGGCCAGGTCCTCGGGGACCAGGTCGGCCGGGGCGGTGTTGACGAGGTCACGGGTGTAGGAGACGGCTTCGGCCAGGACGGCGGCGCGCTCGACGGCGTCCTCGGCACCGGAGGCCTCACTGACCAGGGTCAGCGTGGCCTCGGCGTTCTTGGTCGCCTTCCTCTGCGCGGCCTCGGTGGTGCGGTAACGGTCGAAGGCGTAGGCGCCGAGTCGGGCACCCAGGGCCACGGCACCGACCTGATCGGTGGTGGTCGCGGGCAGGGCCAACACGACACGGCCCGCGCCCTCGGGACGCGAGCTCAGCGTACGCAGCGCGGCACCGGCCGCGCGGGAAAGCACGTCGGAGTCGACGGGACCGTCGGTGGGCGCCGGGCCGAGACCGACCGCGACGACGACCGGGGCCTTGACGGCTCCGAGGGAGGCAAGAGTGTGCACCTCCTCAGGGGCGCCGCTCGCTCCCAGGAGCGACAGGGTCGTGCCGAGGCCGCCGGAGAAGGCGGCGTCGACGGAATGAGCGCCCGACGCGGGCTCCGGAGCGTCGCCTCCGGAGTGATAACCGACGACAACCGCGTCGGCGTCGAGCGAACTGGGGGACTCCGTGTTTACTGACAACGTCGTGCTCACGTCCCTGATGCTAGTCCTCTCGTGGCCCCGGCGGCGACGCGGCGCCCCGCTTCGCCGCGGCCCTGACACGGCGTTCCGCGGCTTGGCGCGTCGCGAGCCGTCCCCCCGGTGGGTCGGATCCCTCCCGCGCGATGTGGGCGCCTTTGGTCACTTTCCGGGGGTGTCGCACGGGATCGGCGGCGCCGCGGTTGGTCGCCCCCGCGAAGTCTCGCCGAAACTCCGTGTGAATAAATGTGATCATGGCTACACCGGTTCCCTCGCGGGGGTTTCGATCAGGCGCAGGCGGCCGTCACCAGCAGCGCCGTCGTCACGGCGATCTCCACCAAGGCCCCCAGAACGTCCCCGGTGATCCCGCCCAACCGACGTACCGCGTGCCACAACATCCCGCCGGCCACGACGACCCCCAGCACGACGCCGGCCGCGCAGGCGAGCGCGAACCCGGGGGAGTGGACCAGTCCGAGGGCGCACAGCGCGAGCACACCCGCGGCGATCGACATCGCCGTCGGAACACCGACCGTGCCCGCGACGAACGCGCCCAACCCGTCCGGGCGGGCCGAGGGTACCCGGCGCAGGCACGCGAGCGTCGCCGCCAGCCGCCCCGCGGCCCCGGCCGTCGTCGCGCCCACCACCGCCGCCCAGAAGGAGACCTCCGTCAGCTCCGCCAGGGCCAGCGACTGCGCACCGACCGCCACCAACAGGGTCAGCACACCGAAGGGTCCGATGTCGGAGCGTCGCATCACCTCCAGGGCGTCCGCGGCGGGCCGACCACTGCCCAGCCCGTCGGCCAGGTCGGCCAGACCGTCCAAGTGCAGCCCACGGGTGAACAGGGCTCCGGCGCCCACCGCCAGGAGCGCGGCCAGCGGAGCGGACCACCCCAGCCACGTACCGAAGCCGGCCACGGCCCCGATCGCCGCGCCCAGCAGGGCGCCCAGGACGGGGGCCCACAGCATCGCCCGACCGGCCACCGCGCGATCCACCCGCTCCACGCGCACCGGCCACACGGTGAAGGTGCCCACCGCCATGCGCAGCCCCGCCACCGTGTCGCCGTCGCCGTCGCCCGTACGGCTCACCGAAGCTCCACCACGCGACCGGCCGTGGCCAGGACGACCTCCTCGGACTCGGCGCCGACCCATTGGTTGAGCAGTCCCAGCCGGTCCCGGAAGAGTCGCCCGGCGCGGGTCGCCGGAACCACCCCCGAACCGACCTCGTTGGTCACCGCCACCACGTACGCCCGGGTGGAGCGCCAGGCGGCCAACAATTCCTCGATGGCCGCGTCCACGTGGGCCTCGGCGTCCGGGGGAGGTTCCTCCTCCCACAGGCCGCTCCGGTCCATCACCGCCGTCAGCCAGGTCCCCAGGCAGTCGATCAACACCGCGCCCCGCCGTTCGCGCAGCAGGTCGGCCAGTTCGATGGTCTGCTCGGTCCGCCACCACCAGGGGCGACGACTGATGTGCAGGGCGATCCGTTCCGCCCATTCGGGGTCGCTCGCGGCGTCGGGGGCCGGGCCGGTGGCGGCGTACACGACCTTCGGTTCGGCCAGCAGCCGGAGTTCGGCCTCGGTCGACTTGCCCGATCGGGCGCCGCCGGTGACCAGGGTCCGGTGCGGGCCGCGCGGTCGGGACTCGGGCCACACCGAGGGCGGGCACGTCATCGTCGTGCCGTCGGTGGGCGCCAGCGCACCCCACAACCGGGCTCGACGGGCGAACTCGCGGGGCGAACGGATCCGGTGGTCGCCGCCGACCGCCACCACCGCGGTGGTCACCCCGATCACACCCGAGCGGCGCAGCTCACCGATCACCTCCGGGCGCTGCGCGGCGTCGACGATGACCATGTCCACCTGGTTCTCGGAGGCCGAGGTGTAGGCCGACGCGCCGTCCGGAAGTTCCTCGGCGGGCGGCCCGCCGGGTCGTGTCCCCGGGCCGGAACGGGCGTACAGCAGCCGGCCGCCGTCGGGCGCCTCCACCCGGATCCCCTCGGGGGTGGGCGTGACCGTGTAGTCGGGCGGCACCGGGCCGACGGTCCCCGACTCACGAATACGGAACCGGTCGTCGACGGTCACCCTCAGCGGAAGTCGACGGTCCGAACGAGCCTTGTTGCAGGATGCACAGGTGCATTGAGGTGCGGGCCAGCCCGCGGGGCCCGCTGTCCCCAGAAATCGGATACGCACCTGGGAAAGTAAACCGCATTTCGGGCCGGGCCTTGGTTAAGCTCGGCGCAGGATCGCGGTGACGACCACCGTGGCAGCGGCGACGAAGGGCGGTCGGACATGACGTGGACGTGGCGATACCACGGGGCTGACGGTGCACCGGTGGAGGCGGCGGACGTACCCGCGGAGACGTTCACCTCGCGTGGCGACGCCGAGAGTTGGCTGGGCGAGAACTGGTCCGAGTTGGCGGAGGAGGGTGTGGGCACCGTCGCCCTGCTGGAGGAGGACCGCGAGGTCTACACGATGCCCCTCACCGGCGACGAGGACTGACCCGACGCAACAGCGAGGGGCCCGATCGCGTCGGCGATCGGACCCCTTCGTGTTCGGCTCGCGCACCCTTGGCTAGCCGCGGATGTTCTCCGGGCTCTTGGTGAGCGCGGGGTCGCTCCGGACGCTGTCACCCAGGACCTCGTCGATGCGGGCCATGAGCGCGGCGTCGAGCTTCACACCGGCCGCCTTGACGTTGCTCTCCACCTGCTCGGGGCGGGAGGCGCCGATGATCGCGGCGGACACGTTCCGGTTCTGTAGGACCCAGGCCACGGCCAGCTGCGACAGGGACAGCCCGGCCTCGGCGGCCAACGGCTCCAGCTCCTGCACCCGTTCCAACATCTCCTGGTCGGCGACCTTGTCCGCGAGGAACTTCTCGCTCTTGGGGTCGGCCGCGCGGGAACCGGCGGGCAATTCCCGGCCGGGCTTGTACTTGCCGGTCAGGATGCCACCGGCGATCGGAGACCACACGATCTGGCCGACGCCCTCACGCTCGGACAGCGGCACGATCTCGGACTCGATGACCCGCCAGAGCATGTTGTACTGCGGCTGGTTGGAGACGATCCGGTCGAAGCCCATCTCGTCGGCGATCTTCAGCGCCCGCTCGATCTCCTCGGCGCGCCACTCGGAGACACCGATGTAGAGGGCCTTGCCCTGACGGACCAGGTCCTCGAAGGCCCGCATCGTCTCTTCGAGCGGGGTGGTGTAGTCGAACCGGTGCGCCTGGTACAGGTCCAGGTAGTCGGTTCCCAGCCGCCGCAGGGAGTCCTCGCAGCCACGGATGATGTGCTTGCGGGACAGGCCCCTGTCGTTCTTGCCCTCGCCCATGGGCCAGTAGAGCTTGGAGAAGATCTCCAGCCCGTCGCGACGCTCGCCCTTCAGAGCGCGTCCGAGTACCTCTTCGGCCTTGCCCTGCGCGTAGCCATCGGCGGTGTCGAAGGTGGTGATGCCCGCGTCGAGCGCGGCCCGGACACAGGAGGTCGCGGTGTCCTCCTCGACCTGGGAACCGTGGGTGATCCAGTTCCCGTACGCGATCTCGCTGATGATGAGACCGCTGTTGCCCAAATGCCGAAATTCCATGCCAGAACTCTAGTGGTGCGGCCCTGGGATGACCACAACCGGCCCCACGGCTCCGGGGAGCGCTCCCGGGAACCGTCGCGGTGAGGGGTCGGGCGAAGGAAGGAGGACCGGTGCGCGCACCGGTCCTCGGGTCTTCGG
This sequence comes from Nocardiopsis sp. NPDC055879, assembly GCF_053615935.1. Taxonomy (NCBI): domain Bacteria; kingdom Bacillati; phylum Actinomycetota; class Actinomycetes; order Streptosporangiales; family Nocardiopsidaceae; genus Nocardiopsis; species Nocardiopsis sp. NPDC055879. The sequence goes on along the minus strand of NZ_JBSHCT010000009.1, from coordinate 79,166 downwards.
GATGACGGGGATGGGGTGGGCGCTCAGCGTGCGCTCTTCGGGGTGGGGTCCTCGCCGACCTTGAGCCGGGGCTTGGGCAGACGCAGCCGACGGAACTGCAGCTGGCGCATGGCGGCGTACATGCCGATGCCGCGAAGCAGGTCGTCGTCGGGGAAGTACTGAGTGGCGCGCTTCTTCACGGTGCGGCCCACGAAGATGCCCTCGGCGATGATGGTGACCATCATCAGCGGCCAGATCACGTACGCGACACCCACCTGGAATGCGGGATTGTTCACGAAGAGCAGCAGGATGATCAGGATCGAGAACGGCAGGAAGAACTCACTGGCGCTACGGCGTGCGTCGATGAAGTCACGCGCGTAGGCACGGGCCGGGCTCAGGTCCTGGGGCCGGTAGTGCCGGGTGTCCTCACCCTTCGGTGCGCCGGGAACGGAACGTGTGACGCCTTTGGAGCGTTGGCGATCCAGACGGTCCCGGTAGGCGCGGTAGGCCTCCTTCCGTGTCTCGGGGGCCTTCACCGGCCGGCGCGGGACCGGTTCGGATTCCCTGCGCTTGGGGGTGGGCACACCCTTCTTGGGGGTATATCCCTTAGGTTGGGTGGCCTCAGAGGCCTCAGGGCTGGCGGATTCGGCTGAGGCCGAATCCGTGGCTGCGGAAGCGGAGCGACGTCGGAACACACCCTCAGGGTAGCCGGTCATAGCTTTATGGCGACCGCGGGCCAGACCGCGTAGGGTTGGGCAAAGCGCCCGCTGGGAACTGCCGATGTACGCAGCGAGAAGGGGACGGCCACGCCGATGAGCGTGTTTCAGCGACTTTCGATGATCTTCAAGTCGAAGGCCAACAAGGCCTTGGACTCCGTCGAGGACCCAAGGGAAACCCTCGACTACTCGTACCAGAAACAACTCGAGCTCCTGCAGAAGGTGCGCCGAGGCGTCGCCGACGTCGCGACCTCCCGTAAGCGCGTCGAGCTCCAGATCCAGCAGCTCGAACAACAGTCCGACAAGCTGCAGAACCAGGGCAAGGCGGCGCTGGGCCAGGGACGCGAGGACCTCGCCCGCGAAGCCCTCACCCGACGCTCCGGTCTGACCGGTCAGATCGAGGGCCTGCGCGAGCAGCACGCCAACCTCCAGGGCGAGGAGCAAAAGCTCACGATGGCCGCCCAGCGCCTGCAGGCGAAGGTCGACGCCTTCCGCACGCGCAAGGAGACCATCAAGGCGACCTACACCGCCGCCCAGGCCCAGACGCAGATCAGTGAGGCGTTCTCGGGCATCTCCGAGGAGATGGGCGACGTGGGCATGGCCGTGCAGCGGGCGGAGGACAAGACCGCCGAGATGCAGGCCCGTGCCGGCGCGGTCGACGAGCTGCTGGCCTCCGGCGCCCTCGACGACGTCACGGGCACCGGTCCGCGTGACGACATCCAGAGCGAGCTGGACCGCATGGCCAGCACCAGCGGCGTCGACGCCGAGCTTGAGCGGATGAAGCTCGAACTGGGCGGCGGCAGCGGTGGTTCCGCTCCGCAGCAGATCGAGGGTGGTAACGGTAGCCGGGAGGGCCAGTGATCGTCCGCATCATGGGTGAGGGTCAGGTGGACCTCACCGACGCCGACCTCGACGTACTCAACTCCTTCGACGCCGCTCTGGAGACCGCGATCGAGTCGGGCGACGAGGAGAAGTTCCGCAAGGCCCTGAACGACCTCCTGACGAAGGTGCGGGAGGACAGCAGGCCCCTGCCGGCGGACTCCCTGGAGCCCTCGCAGTTCATCCTGCCGCACGCCGACGCGAGCATGGACGAGGTCCGCAAGATGCTGCAGGACGACGGGCTCATCCCCGGATAGCCCATCCCCGGACAACGGACGCGGACATGTGTCCTCATGGGATTCACCACCACCGTCCGGGTGGGTCCCGTGCCGACGACGCGGATCAGGATCGGTTCCCTTCCGGCCCGGCCCGCGCCCAGTGCCTTCGCGCGTGTTCTTCGACCACGGCCGCCGTGACCCGTCACGGCGGCCGTGGTGTTTCTCGGTGACACCGGGACGACGAACACGCGACAATTCCGCTTTAACCCTTTTCTCACCTGGCCGAACTACACTCCGGAACAAACATCGTGGAGGGGAAAGCCGTGGCTGGTTCGAAGTTCCGTCCGGACCGTGGGCTGACGGCCCGGATGGTCACGACCATGTTCCTCCTGATCCTGGTCTACGTGGCGTTCATCGTGGGGCTGGTACTGGCCGGACTCAACATCTGGCTGGTGTTGATCCTGGTCGGCGCGTTCGCGCTGTTCTCCTACTTCTCCGCCGACAAGATCGCCATGTTCTCCATGGGAGCCAAGGAGGTCACCCCCGAACAGGCCCCCGACCTGCACGCCCTGGTCGACCGGTTGTGCGCCATGGCCGACATGTCCAAGCCCAAGGTCGGTATCGCCGACACCGACGTGCCCAACGCCTTCGCCACCGGCCACAGCGAGAAGTCCGCGGTCATCTGCGTGACCACCGGGTTGACGCGCCGCCTCGACGGCCCCGAGCTGGAGGCGGTCATCGCCCACGAGCTCTCCCACATCGCGCACCGCGACGTCATGGTCATGACCATCGCCGGGTTCCTGGGCATCGTCGCCGGGTTCCTCACCCAGGCCGGACTGCGCTTCGCCATGTTCGCCGGGGCCAGCGGCGGCCGGAGCAACAACAACGGTCCCGCGCCCGCCGTCATCGCCCTGCTCGTGGTGCTGGTCAGCGCCATCGCCTGGGCCCTGAGCTTCCTGCTCACCCGCGCCCTGTCCCGCTACCGCGAACTGTCCGCCGACCGTGCCGCGGCCTACCTCACCGGCCGCCCCTCGATGCTGGGCAGCGCGCTGTCCAAGATCACCGGCGACATGGCGGCCATCCCCACCCGGGACCTGCGTCAGGTCGAGCCGTTCAACGCCTTCTTCTTCGCCCCGGCCTTCGCGAAGAAGGGATTCAGCATGAGTCAGCTGATCGCCACCCACCCGCCGGTCGAACAGCGACTGGCCCAGCTCTCCGACATCTCCCGCCAACTCGGCCGCGGAGCCTGAGACGGGGGCGGGTCCGGGGAACCGGGACCGGGACACAGAGAGGACCCTCATGAGCTTCTGGCGCGCACTGCTGGGACGGTCGAAGCCGGCCGAACCCGATCTCGACGCGCTCTTCGGTCTGCCCACCGCGGCGCTGACCCTGCGGGCCGGGGTGGGCCTGGCGCCCACCGGCAGCGGTTCGGTGGCCTTCCGGGCCGCGGAGGGCGCCGCCTTCGCCGACGTCGAACGCGACGTCACCGCACTGCTGGACGCCGACGAAGGTCCGCCGGTGGAGCAGACCACCGACGACTACGGCTACACGTGGCTGGTGGTGCGCGGCGCCTCGACCTCGGAGGAGGCGAGCGGTGACGCACTCGCCGACACCGACATCAGCGGCCTGGTCACCGACCTGCACGCGGTCAACTCCACCCTGGAGGTCAACGGGTACGGTCCCTCGCTGCTCTGCTCGTTGGTGGGCTTCACCGACGGTTCCGGCCGCTCGGTCGGCCTGGTGTACCTGTACAAGCGGGGCACCTTCTATCCCTTCGCGCCCGCGGGCGGCAAACGCCGGGACAACGCCTTGGAGCTTCAGGTGGAGGCGGCGATCGGCGACGACCTGCCGATGGAGAAGGACCGGTCCCGCTGGTTCCCCGTCTACGGCGCGCCGGGACTTTGACGCCCACCCGGAACGGCCCGGAGTGACCTTCGGAAGATGGCATTGGGGCGCGGCCCGGATTACCCTGGTGGATACGGGCAGGCCCGTACGTCGCCCAGGTCACACGTACACCGTGGGGCCTGGCGGTGACAGGGCGAACACAGCGGCCGAACGGTGGAATGCCTCATCGGTCCCCGGTGTTGGGACCCGTTGAAGAGGACAGGACCCTCGGGGCCTGCCTCGTGAGCGACCGGGGTCGCCAGGCGGCCGCAACCCCTTTTCAGAGGAGCTTTACGACATGACGGTTCAGACCGAGGACACCGCGCAGGGAGTCATCCTCACCGACGAGGCGGCCGGCAAGGTCCGGTCCCTGCTCGACCAGGAGGGCCGCGACGACCTGCGCCTTCGCGTGGGTGTGCAGCCCGGTGGTTGCTCGGGGCTGCGCTACCAGCTCTACTTCGACGAGCGCGACCTCGACGGTGACATCATCACGGACTTCAGCGGGGTCGCGGTCGTCACCGACCGCAAGAGCGCTGCCTACCTCACCGGGGCGACCATCGACTTCGTCGACACGATCGAGAAGCAGGGCTTCACCATCGACAACCCGATGGCCACCGGATCCTGCGCCTGCGGCGACTCGTTCAACTAAGCGCCGCCGCTTCGCTCGGGGGTGTTCGGTCACCCCCGTGGTTCGGAACCGGGTCGATGGGGAGGATGGACGCGCGTCCGCGTCCATCCTCCCTTTCCGTTTTTCGGGTCGGGAAGGCTATTCGGCCCGCGTAATGGGTACCCTTGGCAGGTCCGAACGGGCGCGTGCCCGTGGCGGCTCGGCCGGCTCGCCCCGAGCGCCGATCCCTCTTCCCACCAAGGAGCCCACCTCCCGTGCGTATCGCGGTTGCCGGATCCATCGCCACCGACCACTTGATGTCCTTCGAGGGTCGGTTCGCCGAGCAGATCATCCCCGAGCAGATCCAGCAGTTGTCCCTGTCCTTCCTGATCGACGAGCTGGACGTGCGCCGCGGTGGCGTCGCGGCCAACATCTGCTTCGGTCTGGGCGCCTTCGGCCTGAACCCCGTCCTGGTCGGCGCGGCCGGACAGGACTTCGAGGAGTACCGCTCCTGGTTGGACCGCCACGGAGTCGACACCTCCTCCGTGCTCATCTCCGAACTGCGCCACACCGCGCGCTTCGTGTGCACCACCGACCGTGACCAGAACCAGATCGCCTCGTTCTACGCCGGCGCCATGGCCGAGGCCCGCAACATCGAGATCCAGCCGATCTCCGACCGGCTCGGCGGACTCGACCTCGTCCTGATCGGCGCGGACGACCCGGCCGCGATGGTCCGCCACAGCGAGGAGTGCCGTACCCGCGGCATCCCCTTCGCCGCCGACCCCTCCCAGCAGCTCGCTCGGATGGAGGGTCCTGAGGTGCGCACCCTCATCAAGGGCGCCGACCTGCTGTTCTCCAACGAGTACGAGAAGGCCCTGGCCGAGCAGAAGACCGGCTGGTCCGACGAGGAGATCCTCAACGAGGTCGGTACCCGCGTCACGACCCTGGGCGCCAAGGGTGCTCGGATCGACCGCCGGGGCGAGGAGAGCATCCACGTCGGGGCGGCGGCCGTGAACGAACTGGTCGACCCCACCGGCATGGGTGACTCCTTCCGTGCCGGGTTCCTGGCCGCGCATTCCCGGGGCCTGTCCCTGGAACGCGCCGCCCAGGTCGGCAACGCCACCGCCGTGCACTGCCTTGAGGCCGACGGTCCGCAGGAGTACACCCTCACCCCCGAGAGCCTGCTGGAGCGGATCGAGCGCTCCTACGGCACGGACGCCGCCACCGAGGTCAAGCCGCACCTGTAGTTCCGGGGCTTCGTTGGCGCTTCGGCCCGGAATCCGGGAGCCGGGCACCGCCCACGACCACGAGAACCACGGTTCTGGTCGGGGTGGTGCCCCGGACCCCGTAAAGTGGATGGTCGCGACCCGCACAGGTGCACCTGTGCCGCCCCGGTGCGCTGAAACGCGTACCGGTTCATTCGCCCAAGCCGTTCGCGCGGGGTCGCGCGCGGCGGTGGGGAACCCGCCTTCCGTTCGCCTCGCATTCGCGGGCACGGGGCTCGGGCGCCTCCGGCGCCTCCCAGTTCTAGGCCAGCCTTACCTGGGATTCCCTGATTCATCCTGAAAGGACTATGCATGCGCTACACCGGACCGAAGGTGCGGTTGTCCCGGCGCGCCGGCACTCCGCTGACCCGTAAGGCGGTCAGCTACTTCGAGAAGCGTCCGTACCCGCCCGGTGAGCACGGCCGTCGTGTTCGTCGCAACAGCTCTGACTACTCCGTTCGTATGGCGGAGAAGCAGAAGGTGCGCTGGTACTACGACCTGACCGAGAAGCAGCTGCTCCGCGTCTACGAGAACGCCAAGAAGCGCGCCGCCCGTACCGGTGAGGAGATGCTCACCGAGCTCGAACTGCGTCTGGCCACGGTCGTCCTGCGCTCGGGTCTGGCCGCGTCGATCTACGCCGCGCGTCAGTTCGTCAACCACGGTCACATCACCGTGGACGGCAAGAAGGTCGACATCCCGTCGTACCAGGTCAAGCCGGGCCAGATCATCAGCGTTCGGGAGAAGTCCCGCTCCATGGTCCCGTTCGTCGAGGCCGCCGAGGGCGTCCACGCCGACGACAAGATCGCCGGTTACCTGGCCGTGAGCCACAAGGACCTGCGCGTCGCGGTCATCGACCGCCCCAAGCGTGAGCAGATCCCGGTTCCCTTCGACGAGCAGCTCGTCGTCGAGTTCTACGCTCGCTAGGCACCTCCCGCACCGATGGGATCGGCCCCTGACGGGGCGGGCCCCGTCCGCGGGACAGGCCGCGCGGACCCCGGTCCGCGCGGCCTTCGTGTTGTGCCCGCCCGTCGCCTCACCTTCGGGGGAGGGGCGGGCGGGTGCTCCGCGCCGTGCCGAGAACACCGGCCGGCGCCAATCGTTATCGCAACGGGACCGAAGGTCTCATTCCGGTGCGGAGGGCGTCTTCGGGCGGTCAGTACATCCGTCGGATGTGAAAAGCGCTACCCCGCGCCAAGGGCCGCTCCGCGACGAACTCGTGCATCTTCATCCGGCACCAGGACGGTATGTCCGCGCTCGCGGCGGGATCGTCCGCGGTGACCGCGATGACCGCACCGATGGGCACTTCGTGCAATCGGGCGGCCAACATGATGATCGGAACAGGGCACTTGCGGCCCACCGCCTCCACGGTGACCAGGGGTCGCTGTTCGGTCGGTCGCTCGGGCACGTCCACTCCTCGTCGGTCGTCGTCCTGTGTCCTTATCTTGACCTGGGCCGCTCGAAAAGGCGCACCCGGTTAAGGGTGTCGTAAACCCAGCGATACGCTCGCCTTAGTCTCGTGCCGAGAACGCGCGCACCCCCGCCCACGGCGGTGATGTGCGGGAACCCGGCCGAGGGTCCGGGGATACGCCGGGCCGCGCCTCGTAGCCAGCCGGGAGGAAGTCCCTCGCGGGCGACCTGGCCCGGCTCCGCGAGACGGACGAGCGTTCCGGGAGGCACGCCTGGCACAACACGCTGACCAGGTGAGCCCATGAGCGGCACCTCGACCGGTTCGCGATAATGTTTCCCCCTGAAAAGCTTTGGATACTTAGGCCGCCCGTGGAGGATCCGCGGGCTTCACCGCTGGGAAGGCAATCCGTGAGTCCGACCCGCCAAAAAAATCGGCGCTCGACACTGCGCCGATGGGCACCACGCGGCGCCGCGCTCGCCGTGTTGGGGCTGGCCGCGACCGGCTGCGCGTCGAACGAGCTCACTCGTTTGGGCATGCCGGAACCGATCACCGAGCAGGCCGAGCGTGTTCTCGCGCTCTGGCAGGGCTCGTGGGTCACCGCTTTCGCGGTCGGCATTCTCGTATGGGGACTGTTCATCTGGACGATCCTCTTCCACCGCAAGCGCTCTGAGCAGTTGCCGCCGCAGGTGCGGTACAACATGCCCATCGAAGCGCTGTACACCGTGTTGCCGATCGTCGTCATCTCGGTGCTCTTCTTCTTCACCGCCCGAGACCAGGCGTACCTGATGGAGACCGAAGAGCCCGCGGACGTGCATGTTGAGGTCGTGGCCTTCCAATGGGCCTGGCAGTTCAACTACATGGACGACACCAAGGAGAACGGTGGGGAGGTGCTCCACTCCGAGGTGGGTATCCCCAACCCGGACGGCACCGCCGACCGCTCCACTCAGCCCACCCTCGTCCTGCCCGAGAACTCGGTCGTCCACTTCGACCTCCACTCTCCCGACGTCATCCACTCCTTCTGGATCCCGGCGTTCGGTTTCAAGATGGACGTCATCCCCGGACGCGACAACGCGTTCCAGGTCGACATGACCGAGGGCACCGAGGGCACGTACGTCGGTCGTTGCGCCGAGCTGTGCGGTGTCGACCACACCCGCATGCTCTTCAACGTCGAGGTCCTGCCGCAGGACGAGTACGAGGCCTGGGACGCCGAACAGGAACAACTGGCCTCCGAGGAGGCCGACGCCGAGGGTCTGGTGGAGGATTCCACCGACTCGGCCGAGGGTTCCGGGGCCGAGGGCACCGGGGCCGAGGGCTCCGGCGCCGAGGCGACCGAGGAGAATGACGAGTGATGAGTACGACGGCAACCGAGGCGACCAAGCCTCGCACCGATGGTCAGGCACCGTCGCGCAAGGGGTCGCTCCTCGTCAACTGGATGACGTCGACCGACCACAAGATCATCGGGTACATGTACCTGATCACCTCCTTCGCCTTCTTCCTCTTCGGCGGGGTGCTGGCGGTCCTGATGCGTCTGGAGCTGTTCTCGCCGGGCATGCAGTTCATGTCCAACGAGCAGTTCAACCAGCTGTTCACCATGCATGGCACGATCATGCTGCTGATGTTCGCGACCCCGCTGTTCGTCGGGTTCGCGAACGTCATGATGCCGATTCAGATCGGTTCGCCCGACGTGGCGTTCCCGAGGATGAACCTGTTCGGCTACTACCTGTTCCTCTTCGGTAGCCTCATCGCGATCAGCGGGTTCCTGACCCCGGGTGGCGCGGCCAGCTTCGGTTGGTTCGCCTACACCCCGCTGTCGGACGCGGTGCGCTCTCCCGGACTGGGCGGCGACCTGTGGATCCTGGGCCTGGCCGTGTCCGGTCTGGCCACCATCCTCGGTGCGGTCAACTTCATCACCACCGCCCTGTGCATGCGCGCACCCGGTATGACGATGTTCCGCATGTCGATCTTCACCTGGAACGTGGTCCTGACCAGCGTCCTGGTGCTCATCGCCTTCCCGGTCCTGACCGGAGCCCTGATCGCGCTGGGCGCCGACCGCATGGTCGGTACCCACGTGTTCGACCCGGCGCACGGCGGCGCCATCCTGTGGCAGCACCTGTTCTGGTTCTTCGGTCACCCCGAGGTGTACATCATCGCGTTGCCGTTCTTCGGTATCGCGACCGAGATCCTGCCGGTGTTCAGCCGCAAGCCGATCTTCGGTTACAAGAGCCTGGTGGCGGCCACCATCGCCATCGCCGGCCTCTCCGTGACCGTGTGGGCGCACCACATGTTCCCGACCGGCGCGGTGTTGTTGCCGTTCTTCTCGTTCATGACGTTCCTCATCGCGGTACCGACCGGTGTGAAGTTCTTCAACTGGATCGGCACGATGTGGCGGGGGCAGCTCTCCTTCGAGACGCCGATGCTGTTCACGATCGGCTTCCTGGCGACCTTCCTCTTCGGTGGTATCACCGGCGTCATCCTGGCCTCGCCGCCGCTGGACTTCCACGTCACCGACTCTTACTTCGTGGTGGCGCACTTCCACTACGTGGTGTTCGGCACCGTGGTGTTCGCGATGTTCGCGGGCTTCTACTTCTGGTGGCCCAAGTTCACCGGCAAGATGCTCAACGAGAAGCTCGGCAAGTTCCACTTCTGGCTGCTGTTCCTGGGTTTCCACGGCACGTTCCTGGTGCAGCACTGGCTGGGTGTGGCGGGCTTCCCGCGTCGTTACGCCGACTACCTGCCCGACGACGGGTTCACCGAGCTGAACCAGATCTCCTCGATCTCCTCGTTCGTCCTCGCCGCCTCGACGCTGATCTTCTTCTGGAACATCTACGTCACCGCGAAGAAGGCGCCGATGGTGGAGGTGGACGACCCGTGGGGTTACGGCTGTTCCCTGGAGTGGGCCACGTCCTGCCCGCCGCCCAGGCACAACTTCACGTCGCTGCCGCGGATCCGGTCCGAGCGTCCGGCCTTCGACCTCAACCACCCGCACGTCGCGGCCCCCGGTGCCGTCGCCGCCGGTGCCGAGAAGAAGTAGGAGGCGGCCCATATGAAGATGCAGGCCTACCTGTTCATGGGGATCGCGACCTTCTTCGGTCTGGTCGGTGCCCTGTACATCTACTGGTCCTACCTGGAGACCGGCCAGATCGAGTGGGCCGGTTCCACCATCCTGATCATCGGCATCGGCTTCGGCTGGATGATCGGGTTCTGGCTCTGGCAGTCGGCTCGCCGTAGTGAGCACCACCACGGGCTTCCCCCCGAGGAGCGCCTCGACGGTGAGATCGCCGAGAACTCCGGCGAGTACGGGTTCTTCAGCCCGCACAGCTGGTGGCCGATGTTCGTCGCGCTGGCCGTCGCCTTCACGGCGGTCGGTATGGCGATCGGTTGGTGGATGCTGTTCCTCGGCTTCCTGGCCATCATCCTGACCACGATCGGCTGGGTCTTCGAGTACTACCGCAAGGAGTTCCAGCACTGAGATCGACCCCGGAGGCGATTGCTCTTCGAGGGAAGATGATCACCCAGGGTAAGATGTGAGTGTCACCGCCCCGGTGGCCGGCCACGCGTCCGTGTGACGCGTGCCGGGCACCGGGGCCGTTGTTTTATCGTTGCCCGAAGGGCACGGAAAGGCTCCGGCCCTGGCCGGATGCTCCGGTGCGCCGACCGAATGGACGTTGGAGGACTGTGTGAAGCGACGAGCCCACTCACGAGGGGCCCTGGCCATGGCCGTGCTCGTCCTGCTCACCGCCTGCAGCACCGATGAGGAGCCGGAGACGGACGAGCAGGCCACCGAGGAGGCCGGTCCCGAGGTCACCATCACCCCCGAACCGGGAGCCACCGAGATCGCGCCGAACACCCCGGTCCGGGTCGCGGCCGAGGGCGGGACCATCACCGACGTGCGGATCGACCAGGTCGACCCGTCCGAGGCGTCCGAGGCGGGCGACGGTGAGGCGGAGGGGGCGGAGGAACCCACGGTCCACGACGTCACCGGCACCCTCAACGAGGCCGAGGACGCCTGGGTGGCCGATTGGAACCTGCATCCCGGTTCGGCGATCACCGTGACCGCGACCGCCACCGACGCCGAGGGCGAGGAGACCGAGGTCGTCTCCGAGTTCACCACGCAGGACACCACGGAAGGGCAGAGCCTCGAACTGGTCTCCAACTTCCCCACCTCGGGGCAGACCGTCGGGGTGGGCATGCCCGTGATCATCAACTTCGACCTGCCCGTCACCAACAAGGAGCAGGTGGAGAACTCCATGGAGGTCATCTCCGAGGAGGAGGCGCAGGGGGCCTGGAACTGGGTCTCCGACCAGATGGCGGTCTTTCGACCGGAGGAGTACTGGGAGCCCTACCAGGAGATCGCGGTCGACCTGCACCTGGCCGGGGTGGAGGCCTCCGACGGTGTCTTCGGGGTGAGCGATCACCGCATCGAGTTCGAGGTCGGTAGGGAGATGATCTCCACGATGCATGTCCCCGACCACGAGATGGAGGTGTCCGTCGACGGTGAGAACGTCCGCACCATCCCGGTGAGCAACGGGGCCGCCGACGAACGCTTCAACACGACGACCTCCGGTGTCCACCTCACCATGGAGAAGTACGAGTCCCTGGTGATGGACTCCGCCACCGTCGGAATCGAGGAGGGGGAACCCGGTCACTACCGACTGGACGTCGACTGGGCGGTGCGCACCTCCAACAGCGGCGAGTTCTCCCACGCCGCCCCTTGGAACGCCGGCAACCTGGGCAGCGCCAACACCTCCAACGGGTGCACCAACATGACCGTCGAGGACGCTCGTTGGTTCCACGACGAGTCGCTGATGGGCGACGTCCTGGAGACCACCGGTACCGACCGCGAGCTGGAATGGGACAACGGCTGGGGCTTCTACCAGCGCTCCTGGGAGGAGTGGCTGGAGCAGAGCGCCACCGGTGAGCCCCAGGGCACCGACGGGTCGGGAACCCCCGGGGACGTCCATGGGGAGGACCTCTAGGAGGCAGGGGCCACGGGGACGCCTCAGATCCCCTCAGGGCCTCTCAGGAGGTCGTCAAGGCGACTCAGGGTCTGATCCCAACCCCACTCCCGGGTAACCCATTCGCGGCCGCGTGCGCCCATCAGGGCGGCGCGGTCGCGGTCTTTCAGGAGTCGAATGAGCGCTCGGGCTGCGGGACCGGGCAAGGATCCGTCCACCACGTGCCCGGTCTCGCCCTCCAGGACCGTGTCCGGGGCGCCGCCCGAGGACCCCGCCACCACCGGCAACCCGGTGGCCGACGCCTCCAGGTAGACCATCCCCAGGCCCTCCACGTCCAGCCCGCCCCGCCGGGTCCGACACGGCATGGCGAACACGTCGCCCGCGTCGTAGTGGGCGGGCAGGTCCTCGGCCCGGACCGGGCCGGTGAAGCGCACCGAGTCCAGCCCGGCGGCGGCCGAACGCAGCCGGGAGGCGTAAGGACCCTCGCCCACCAAAAGCAATACCGCGTCGGGGACGTCCGCCAGCACCCGCGGCCAGGCACGGATCAGGGTGTCCTGCCCCTTGCGCGGCACCATGCGCGAGACGCACACCACCACGGGGCGTTCGCCCAACCCCAGACGTTCGCGCACCTCCTCGCCTCCGGCGCCGGGCCGGAAACGGTCGGTGTCCACGCCGGGGGCCAACCGGCGCATGCGCGCGCCGGCGGCGGGGGACAGGGAGCGCGCCAACCGGCGTCGGGTGTATTCGCCCAGGTAGGTGACGGTGTCCACGGTGTCGCCGATCCGTCGCAGCGCCGTGGCGGGCCCGGGTAGGACGGTCCAACCGGTCTCATGCCCGTGGGTGAGCGCGACCTGCCGCAGGGGACGCAGGTGGGCCGCGGCCAACCCCAACGGGGCCGCGGCGCCGTAGAGCACGGAGTCGCACCCTTCGAGTTCGGCGATCACCCGCGCCCGTCGCACCACTCGTGGAGTGGGCAGCAGCACCTTGGCCGCGTCCCGCACGATCGGGAAGGGCTGACGGAGGTCGAAGTGGGGGTCGGCCGCCTGGTCGGCGGCTTGGGGGGAGGAGCAGTAGACCACGACCGACCCGGGCCGGTGGCGCAGGGCGAGCTCGTGCACGAAGGACTCGATGCCGCCCGCGCGGGGTGGGAAGTCGTTGGTGATGATCAGGGTTCGCGACACCCTGGTGAGTCTAGGGGGAGTTTCCTCGGGGGTTGCGGAAAGACGCCTCGGGCCCGTGGCGAACGCACCACGGGCCCGGGCGAAGCGGAGAGGCGACAGGTCACGGCCGCACGGCGGTGGTGAAGCTGGAGCGGTAGTAGTCGTTGAGGGTGACCGTGCCGATGGGGCGCGAGGACGTGGAGGCGTGCACCATCACGTTGTCGCCCGCGTACAGGCCCACGTGGGTGGGGCTGGCGCCGTAGAAGAACATCAGGTCTCCGGGCTGCATGTTCTCCCAGGACACCCGCTGTCCGGCGTTGACCTGGTCGTAGGTGGTGCGCGGCAGGTTGACGCCCGCCTGGGCCCAGGCGGCCTGGGTCAGCCCGGAGCAGTCGTAGCCGCCCGGTCCGGTGCCGCCCCAGACGTAGGGCTTGCCGATCTGGGCGTAGGCGAAGTCCAGGGCGACCTGGGCGTTGCCGGTGGCCGGGCCGGTGTAGTTCGCACCGCCGCCGCTGTCGCCGCCGCCGCTCCCACTGTCGTTGCCGACGTTCTCGGTGGCCTCGGCCTGTTCCTCGGCGGAGAGTTCTTCGAGCAGTTCCTCCTGCTCGGCGATGGAGGCCTCGGCCTCCTCGGTGGCCTCCTCCGCGTCCTCCAACGCGTCGGCGGCGCTCTCCTCGGTGGACTCCGCCTCCTCGCGCAGGGACTCCAGGTGCTCCAGCTCGTCGACGTACTGATCCAGGCCGGCCTGCTGCTGCTCGGACAGGTACGTGAGATCGGCCTGGTGCTCCAGGGCCTCCTCGGGGCCGGTAGCGCCGATCAAGTGGGTGGGCGAGGTCGGATCGACACCGGTGTAGGCGATGTTGGCCAGGCTACGTACCCCGCCGCTCAGCTCGTCGATGGTCTCCTCGGCGGTCTCGATGTCGCCGAGCAGTTCTTCGAGCTTCTCCTCCGCGGCCTCGTGCGCCTCCTGGGCGTCGTTGTAGGCCGCGTTGAGCTCGATGAACTCCTCTTCGAGACTCTCGATCTCCTCTCGCACCTCGTCGGCGGTCGGCTCGGCGTGCGCCACGGCGGTGGGGGCGAGGAAGGCCCCGACGCAGATCGAGGCGATGACGGCCGATCGGCGACCGGAGGCGCCACGGAATGCAGACACTGGCAACACCTTTCTCCCCTCGTCCCGGATGAGGCGGGAACAAGGGAGTGCACCGGGCGGGACCAAGTCGAAGAGGTCGACCGAAAGGCTGCGGGGAGTGACCCGGCCCGGACGTGGTCGTCACCGACGGGGTTCGGTGAAGAGGAGCGACCACGCTCGGCGATGAACATTAGTGCATCCCTTGGGCCGCTCTCAACTGATTCGTGACGTTCCGGTGCATCAGGCGGCCTGTCCGAAACTCCTGACTTGCCGTTACCCGGTGTCACCGCGAAACGAAAAAGGGCCGCCGTCCCGGAAGGGACGACGGCCTCGACGAGTGTCGGCGCGGCGCGCTACAGGCGCACGGCGAACTCGAACTGACCGGCCCAGTAGGCGGCCAGTCCCACGACCTCGATGTTGCGGCCCGTGCGAGGGGCGTGCACCATCTGGTTGTTGCCGGCGTAGAGACCGTTGTGGGCCTGGCCGGAGAAGAACATGATGTCGCCCGGCTGGAGCGAGCCCATGTCGTTGATACGGGTGCCGAGCCCGGCCTGGGCGTAGGTGGTACGCGGCAGGTCCACGCCCGCGGCCCGCCAGGACGCCTGGACCAGACCGGAGCAGTCGTATCCGTTGGGGCCGGTGCCGCCGTAGACGTAGGGCAGGCCCACCTTCGAGTAGGCGAAGTCCAGGGCGCTGGAGGCGTTGCCGCTGCCCTCGTGGGACTGCCCGGCGCTGTCGTCGGCGCCCTCGCCGGAGCTGTCCGCGTCGGGGAACTGCGCGAGGAGTTCCTGCTGCTCCTCGATGGCGGACTCGACCTCGTCCTTGGCCTCCTCGCTCTCCTCCAAGGTGTCCTCGGCCTCGTCGAGGGACGTCTCGGCCTCGTCCTTGAGTGCGAAGAGACGCTCGGAGGAGTCACCGAAGTCGTCGAGTTGGGACTGCTGGGCGTCCGACAGGTAGTTCAGGTCGGCGTTCTGCGCCAGCAGGGCCTCGGGGCCGTCGGAGGTGAGGATGTTCGTGGTGGAGTCGAGCTCGCCGCCCTGGTAGGTGGCGTTGGCGAACTGCTGGACCTGCTCGCGCAGCTCGTCGTAGCGATCCTGCTCGTCCCCGACCTGTTCGTCGAGTTCGTCGTAGGCGGCCTTGGCCGTCTCGTAGTCCTCTTCGGCCTGGTTGTAGGCCTCGACTGCCTCCGAGGCCTCCTGGTTCAGTTCCTCGATGCGGTCCTCGACCTCGTCCTGGGTCGGTTCCGCATGGGCGATGCCGGGGGCGATGAAGGTGCCGGCGGCGACCACACCGAGGCCGGTCGTAGCGATTCGGCGAGCAGTACGCCGACCACCGGGGTTCTTCATGGCGGTCCACGCTCCTTGAGTGTCTGAGAAGTCCGCAGGGGTGACTGGGAGACGGAAAGGGTAGGGGGCCCACGCCTTGAGGCGGGCCGACATGAGTGTGCGGGCCCTCGCCGGGGTGGGGTGGCACAAAGGTGGCCTTCTACCCGACGAAGCACTCACGTTCGGGATGAACCTAGCGGACGCGCCTTCCCCTCTCAACCACAACGAGCCTCGGTCACCACCACGCTCGGTGGTGACCGTGGTCACAACAGGCGCGTTCTCAATCGAGTCTTCGCAGGAAGATCAGGGAGGGGACGGCCCGAGCGCCGACCCCGCGCACCGCCTGGACGATCTCCTTGTCGGATGTCACAACGGCGATCGGCCGGCCCGGGGGCTCGGCCCGCACCAGCCGGACTATGACCTCGTCCGCGGTCTCCCCGGGCGCGCTGAACAACAATCGGACCCGGCGGCTGGGCGTCACCGGGGGAGTGTCCACGTCCGCGCCATCGAACACACAGGTGATCTCCGCCTTGGTGCGACTCGCCAGCCCCTCCAACGAGGCGAGCAGGCGATTGCGCTGATCGGCCAACGGCAGGTTCCCGTAGCCGGTCTTGGTGACGTTGTAGCCGTCCACCAGCAGATGAACCCGAGGCACGGTCAACAGGTGGTCCAGCAGACCCGGGTCGTCGTCGGGCAGCCCGCCCAAGGACACCCGACGCTGTTCCTCATGGGCCTCGGCGACCAGGTCGGCGGGGCTGTCCAGGCCGGTGGGAAGCGCGAGCTCGCGACGCAGTCCGTGTGAGGCGTCCACCAACACGTCCAACAGCACACGCAGACGCGCCTCGTCGGCGTTGCGGCCGGCGCGCACCGCGCGGCGGGAGTTCTCCACCTGGGCCTCGGCGTCGGCCAGCCGGGAACGCAACCGACGGTTCTCCACTTCGAGGCCGCTGATCCGCCCCTCGGTCTCGTCCCGACGGTCCCGGATCTCGGACAGGACCTGTTCGGCCTCGGCGGTGGCCGTCTTGGCGCGTTGACGCTCGTGATGCACCTTGCGGCGCAGCTCGGCGATCTCGGCGCGCTGCTCGACGATGGTGGCGCGCTGTCGCTCCAGGTCCGTCTGGAGGCCGCGGCGGGCCTCCTCCAGCTCCCGGCGTACGCTCTCCAGCGCCTCGGCGGCCTCATCCACCTCCTTGGCGCTGTGCCGACGGTCCAGTTCGAGGTGGACGTCCTCGATGATCCCGGCCCACCCGGGGGGACGCAGCAGGTACGCGCAGGCGGCCACCGTCACCGGATCGGCGGCGGGCGGGACCACCCCGGACCGCATGCCCTCGGCGAGTTCGGGCCACACCTGCTCCACGCGAGCGGCGACCAGACCACGAAAGTCCGCGTCGGTCTCCAACTGCGCGGCGATCTGCGGTCCGGCCAGTCGTGCGCGTCGACGGGGCTCGAACCTGGCCACCCTGCGCAGCACGGGCGGCAGGTCCGACGCGCGCATGCCGCCCAACACGTCGGACCCGTACTCCACGACCCGCGCGCGCACCGGCTCGGGCAGGGAGCGCACGAGGTGCTCCTCACCGTCCTCCCGCTCGGAGCGGTCCTCCTCGCCGGAGCCGCCCGTCACCGGGCCGGGGCTCATGACCGACCCGTCGGGCTCTCCGCCGAAGTGTCGGGGACCGACTGTTCGGCGTCAGGACGGGGGACGATCTCCACACTGTCGGTGGCGCCGCACCAACGGCACTTCACCCGTTCGATCGTCTCCGCCAGCACGGTGCGCTCCTCGACGGCGCCGGCGCCGGACAGCTCCTGGTGCACGTAGTCCTGCGAACGCACGGTGCGCGTCACGTCGAACCGCGTGAGATTGCCGCACCCGGTGCATCGCCAACGCTCATCGTCACCCGGCATCGCGATCCCCACGGTTCCTCCTCGGTGTCGTTGCCTGTTCGTGGCGGCCGTCGCCGGACCCATCGGTCACTCGACGTCGGGACCGCCCACGCCCACATCTTTCCATGTCGGGTGGGTCGACCGGCATCCCGGACGGGTTCGGTCGTCACCCCCGACTAACCTGACCGCGTGGTTGGACAGCCCGCGACGCCCTTCGGCGACCAGACCAGCATCGACGACCTCGGCACTCCACTGGCCGGGGCCACCTTCGTCGTGGTCGACCTGGAGACGACCGGAACCAGCGCCTCCAAGTCCCGGATCACCGAGATCGGGGCCGTACGCGTTCGCGGCGGCGGGATCATCGGCGAGTACACCACCCTCGTCGACCCGGGAATGCTCATCCCGGCCAACATCACCCTGCTGACCGGCATCACCCAGGCGATGGTGGCCACGGCCCCGCCGATCGAGAAGGTCCTGCCGGAGCTGCTCGCGTTCCTGGAAGAGGCCCCCGGCACCGTTCTGGTCGCCCACAACGCGCCCTTCGACACCGGTTTCCTCAAGGCCGCCTGCGAACGTGCGGGCCTGGAATGGCCGGCGCCCCCGGTGGTCGACACCCTGCGCCTGGCCAGGGCCCTGCTCCCCGCGCCCCAGGTCCGTAACCACCGACTGGGCACGCTCGCCACCTACTTCGGAGCCCACGTCGCCCCCACCCACCGGGCGTTGGACGACGCCCGCGCCACCGTGGACGTGCTCAACGGGCTCATCGAACGCCTCACCCCGCTGGGCGTCACCAGCCTGGAGGAGTTGCGCTCGGTCGCCAAACCCGCCACCCGCGCCCAGCGGGCCAGACGCCACCTGGCCGAGGACCTGCCCGAACGCCCCGGCGTGTACGTGTTCAACGATGCCCAGGGGCGCAGCCTGTACGTCGGCAAGAGCAACAACCTGCGCCGACGAGTGGCCTCCTACTTCACCGCGGCCGAATCGCGCCGCCGCATCCGGGAGATGGCCGGCCTGGTGGTGTCGGTGACCCCCATCGTGTGCACCACCGACCTGGAGGCCTCGGTCCGCGAACTGCGGATCATCGCCGAACGCAAACCACCGTTCAACCGTCGCTCCCGCAACCCGGAGAACGCCCGCTGGGTCAAGCTCACCACGGACACCTACCCCCGGCTGTCGGTCGTGCGGGCGGTTCGCGACGACGGCGCCCCCTACCTGGGCCCCTACAACTCGGCACGCGAGGCCGAGGAGGCCAAGGAGGCACTGTTGCACGCGCTGCCGCTGCGCCAGTGCACCCACACCTTCGCCCCGCCCGAACGGGTGGTCCCCAAGTGCGTGCTCGCCCAACTGGGCCGCTGTGGCGCGCCCTGCGACGGCACCGAGCCCCTGGACGCCTACACGGTCCACTCCGAGGCCGCCCGCACCGCCATGACCACCGACCCGGCCGTGGTCTTGGACGCCCTCACCGGACGCATCCGCGAGCTGTCCGAGGACCTGCGCTACGAAGAGGCGGCGAGCCTGCGCGACCGCCTCATGGCCTTCCTGCGCGGCGCCCGCCGAGTCCAACGGCTCACCGCCATCGCCGCGGTACCGCACCTGGTCGCCTCACGCCCCGGCGCCACCGGATGGGAGACGATCGTGGTCCGTCACGGACGCCTGGCCGCGAGCGCCGTCCTCACACCGGGCACCGACCCCACCGCTTTCCTGGCCTCCCTGGTCGCCACCGCCGAACGCGTCCCGCCCGGTCACGGGCCGGTCCCCAACGCCACCGCGGGGGAGAGCGAACTGATCCTGGACTGGCTCGTCACGCCCGGCGCACGCCTGGTGGAGGTCGAAGGTGAGTGGACATGCCCGTTGCGGGGAGCCGAAGCGCACACTCGGATGACACACTGGGCCCATGGCCGCGCTTCCGCTCAATGACGACCACCCCGTCCGCCGCGCCCCGGTCGTGGCCTACGGCCTGATCGCGGTCAACGTGCTCGTCTACCTGCTCTCCCCGCAGGCCGCCACCGCCGTCTGGTATCCCGTCGACCTGTTCGAACGCGTGTGTTCGATCGACGCGTACTTCATGCGCTGGGGCGCCATCCCCGACGAGATGCTCGGCCGGGTCGACCTGGCCGAACCGTTGACCCCCGAATGCGGACCCATCGACGGCAAGGTCGTCTGGTTCTCGGTGCTCAGCTCGATGTTCCTGCACGGCGGCTCCGCCCACCTTCTCGGCAACATGGTGTACCTGTTCGTGTTCGGTCCCGTCGTCGAGGACCGGCTCGGCAAGGTCCGTTTCCTGCTGCTGTACCTGGCCACCGGGGTGGTCGCCGCGTTCGGGCACGCGCTGGTCGACCAGGACGGCGGGATCCCCATGATCGGGGCCTCCGGGGCCATCTCCGGGGTGCTCGGCGCCTATCTCGTGGTCCAGTTCCGAAGCCGGGTCACCACCCTGGTGTTCGGGGTGATCCCGATGCGTCTGCCCGGGTGGGCCGTGGTGGGAAGCTACTTCGCGCTTCAGTATCTTCTCTACGTCACATCCTCGACCGCCCCGGGCGGCGGATCCAGCGTGGCCTACGCGGCACACGTCTACGGCTTCGTCGCGGGGGTGATCGCGGGACTGGCGGTCTACCGACTGCGGTGGCGCTCCGGAACACGCCTATCGGACGTGTACTAGGGGTGTCTCGTCCCGCACATGCTCTACCAACGCCAGGAGGCACAGTGATCACCGCGATCGTCATGATCAAGGCCGACGTCCACCGCATCCCCGAGGTCGCCGAGGCCATCGCCGACATCGACGGGGTCAGTGAGGTCTACTCCGTGACCGGCGGCGTCGACCTCATCGCCATGGTGCGGGTCCGGCGCCACGAGGACCTGGCGGACGTGATCCCCGGCCGGGTCAACAAGGTGCCCGGTGTGACCTCCTCCGACACCCACATCTCCTTCCAGACCTACTCCAAGCACGACCTGGAGTCGGCCTTCGCGATCGGTTGGTAGAACCGGTCGGGCAGGCGAAAACACGAGGGGCGGGGGGGGTGGGGCAACCCCCCCCCCCCCCCCGGCCGAGCAGGACCCCCACACCCGCCCCCCGGCCGCACACCCCCCTTGCGCGCACCGGGCTGGGGGGCCCCCCCGGGTGGA
>NZ_JBSHCT010000009.1:51475-58627 GCF_053615935.1 Nocardiopsis sp. NPDC055879 | reverse complement strand
GGTTTCCCCCCCTCGCACACCAAAACCTCAGTCCACCCAAACACCAACCAGGACGTGTTTCGGCCTTTCGGTTGGGGTTGGTACCCCGGGCCGGCCTGGCAAAAACCCGGGGGGGGGGGTGTATGGCAACCCCCCGCGCCCCTCCTCGTCCTCGAAGGCCCCCACAGGCGGCCCAGGCGCCTCAGACGCCCTTGGCGAGCTCCTGACTGGCGCTCACCCAGGTCTCCAGCAGTCGCCGCGCCGCGCCCTCGTCCACCGCGGCCGCGGCCCGATCGTAGCCGGCGCGAACCGCCTCGGTCAGGTCGCCCTCGATACCGTCGACCGCCGCCAGCGCGGCCCCGGCGTTGAGCAGCACCGCGTCGCGCACCGGGCCGGGCCGACCCGCCACCATGTCGCGCACCGCCTGGGCGTTGAAGTCCACGTCGCCGCCGCGCAGGGCGTCGGGCGCCGAACGCGCGATGCCCAGGTCCGTCGGGTCCAGCCGCTCCTGACGCGCCTCACCGTCGCGGACGACCCACACGGTGGAGGTGGTGGCCGTGGTCAGCTCGTCCAGACCGTCGTCGCCGCGGAACACCAGCGCCGACGAACCACGGCGGGCGAACACCCCCGCGATCACCTCGCACATGCGCTCGTCGAACACGCCGATGGCGGAGGTGGTGGGCTGCGCCGGGTTGGTCAGCGGACCCAGGAAGTTGAACACGGTCGGCACCGCCAGCTCACGGCGCGGCTTGGCCGCGTACCGCAACGACGGGTGGAACAGCGGAGCGAAGCAGAAGGAGATGCCGGCCTCCTCGGCCAGCCGCACGGTCAGCTCCGGCGGCAGGTCCAGGACCACACCGAGACGCTCCAGCACGTCGGCCGTCCCGCACGAGGACGACGCCGCGCGGTTGCCGTGCTTGACCACCCGGGCACCCGCGGCCGAGCTCACGATCGCCGCCATGGTGGACACGTTCACGGTGTGCGCGCGGTCGCCGCCGGTCCCGACGATGTCGAGCGTGGGCCCGGGCACCTCGATACGCACCGCGTGTTCGAGCATGCCCTGGGCGAGACCGGTCACCTCGGACACCCCCTCGCCCTTGGCGCGCAGGGCGATCGCGAACCCCGCGACCTGGG
Organism: Nocardiopsis sp. NPDC055879; assembly: GCF_053615935.1. NCBI lineage: Bacteria > Bacillati > Actinomycetota > Actinomycetes > Streptosporangiales > Nocardiopsidaceae > Nocardiopsis > Nocardiopsis sp. NPDC055879. The sequence continues at coordinate 57,514 of NZ_JBSHCT010000009.1, read as the reverse complement.
CGTCGGTGGCCGAACCCGACATGATCTCGTTCATCGCCCACTCGGTGTCGGCCGCGCTGAGGGAGACCCCGCCCAGCAGGGCGGTGATCAGGTTGGACCAGGTCCGCTCCTGGACGGCGGAGGTCTCCTGGGCGTTGGTATCGAGCGCGTTGTTCTCGGCCGGCGCGGCCGAGGGAACGGGGACGTTCATGTGGACTCCTGGCGGAAGGGCGTGGAAAGGAAAAGGGGCGCCGGCGGCGGGCACACGAGTGCGCCCGCCCCGTTCAGCGTCCCCGGGCGAAGGAGAGGGCGTTGTAGGCGCGGCCGCGCCATCGCCCGATGTCGGCGCCGTGGTTGAGGGCTCCGCCCATCACCAACCGACGGCGCAGGTCTCTCTCGCCGTTGTCCTTTACGGCCGTCAGCCGGCCGTGCGCGTCACGCCCCACGGTCGTCGTCACCCCGTGAGCGCGACCGCACGCCGGCGCATGAGCTCGGCCAGTGCCTGGGCGAGCGCGACCGGGTCGATGGGGTGGCTCACCACCTGGTCGGCCTGCGACCAGGTCGCGAGCCAACGGTCGTCCCGCCTGCCCACCAGGAGCAGGATCGGCGGGCCCTGGAAGATCTCGTCCTTGACCTGGCGGCACAGGCCCATCCCGCCGGTGGGCGCGGCCTCACCGTCGAAGATGGCCACGTCGATGCGCTCGGCGGGGTCCTTGGACTCCAGCTTGCGCAGGGCGCCGGGCGCGGTGGCGCACTCGACGAACTCGACCTTGGGGACATCGGTGGCGGGCCGGCGGCCGATGGCCGTCCGGACCTGCTCACGGGTGTCGGCCTTGTCGCTGTAGACCAGCACGCGCATCCTGGCGCCCGTGTCCGTACCGCTCATCGCGCAACCGTCCCATCGCGTCAGCCCTCGGTCGCGGCCATGGGGGGTGCGACCGTGGCGTTCGTTGACTGTTTCCACTCCGACTCTATTGCCTCATGCTCCCGCGCCCCGGATGAGGGTGGGTGGACGTTGAGGCGTTGAGACCTTGGACACCACAGGATGCCAGGATCTCGGGGCCCTTCGTTCAGGGCCTCCCGAGGTGACGTTGTCCAAAGGTGATTCTTTCGATGCCGGGCCGTTGTTTTTGAAGGGTTCGGGGGGCTTTCGAGGGGGTACTGAACGTCTCGGAACGCCTCAGCCGCGCAGGTTCGCGCCACTTCTCGCGTGTAAGCGCGTGGCGTGCCCCGGATCACGAGCGGGGCCGCTACAGTAACGCCCGAGTCACGACCACACCGTCACCCGAGCCGCAGAGGATGGCCGATCCCGGGCCTGATCCGTCGCCTTACGGGGGGTCGAGTACGGGTCTTCGCGGGATGCCGTAATAATGCTCCCGTGGCGACAGCAACCGCGAACCCAAAAACAGCAACCGCATCAGCGCATGGTGCGGCAAAGCGTCCTGACCTGGTGAGTGTTGGCACCATCGTGTGGCTGGCCAACGAACTCATGTTCTTCGCCGCGCTGTTCGCGATGTACTTCACCATCCGATCGGTGACCAACGGGAACCCCGAGCTCGGCGAGTGGGCGGACGTCCACCTCAACGTGCCGTGGGCCTCGACGATCACCATTGTCCTGGTGGCTTCCAGCTTCACCGCGCAATTCGGCGTTTGGGCCGCAGAGCGCGGCGACGTCAAGAAGCTGCGCATGTGGTTCTTCATCACGTTCTTCATGGGCCTGTTCTTCATCCTTGGACAGGCTTATGAGTACTACGAGCTCATCGTCCACGAGGGGCTGACTCTCCAGTCGAGCGCCTACGGGTCGATGTTCTACCTGACCACGGGCTTCCACGGACTCCACGTCATCGGTGGTCTGATCGCGTTCCTCATCATGTTGGGACGCACGTACGCCGCGAAGCGCTTCACTCACCAACAGGCGACCAGCGCGATCGTCGTGTCCTACTACTGGCACTTCGTCGACGTCGTCTGGGTCGCTTTGTTCTTCACCATCTACTTCATCCAGTGACCCGAAACGGGGAAACCGTGAAATGGATTACCGCGCGGCGGCGGCATCCCCTGGCGGGGTATGCCGTCGTCATCCTCGCGCTAGCCCTGTTCGGGGTGGGATTCGCCGCTCTGGCCCCCACCTCGGACGAGGCGCGTGCGCAGACGCTCTCGGCCGAGGCCCCGTCCCCCGAGGACGTGGACGTGGCCAACGGCAAGGCCATCTTCGACCAGACGTGTGCGAGCTGCCACAACTACGACGGGAGTGGCACCTACACGGACGAGGACGGTAACCGGGAGATGACCAACGGCCCCGACCTCCGTGAGGTGGGGCCGGCCGCCGTCGACTTCCAGGTCAGCACCGGCCGTATGCCGTCGATGGACCCCGATTCCCAGATGCCCCGCAAGGACATGGTCATGTCCGAGCAGGACCTGGCCGACCTGATCGCCTACTACAACGAGTCGATCAGGACCGACGACATGGGGGCCGACATCCCCTATGACGTCCCGGCCGCCGCTCCCGAGCGCGAGAACTTCGAGGACGAGGAGTCCTACGAGATCGCTCTTGAGGAGTACGAGACCGATTACGACGCCTACATCGAGGGCGCCGACGACGTCGACATGGGCATGAAGCTCTACCTGACCAACTGCGCGCACTGCCACAGCTGGTCCGGTGGCGGCGGTGCCCTGACCGACGGTCGTTGGGCTCCCGAGATCCATGACTCGACTCCGCGTGAGATCTACGAGGCCATGGTCAGCGGACCCGGCGCCATGCCGATGTTCAGCGACGGCGTCATCACCCCCGAGGAGAAGCAGGAGCTCATCTCCTACGTGAAGACGCTGCAGGCGGAACCGAACGCCGGTGGCATCTTCGACCTGGAGCGTGTCGGCCAGGTCGCGGAGGGATTCATCGGATGGACCATCGGTCTGTCCCTGATCATCGCCTGCGCGATCTGGATCACGGCGAAGCAGCGTGCCCATGACTGAGAACAACAACGACAACAACGAGGCCGGTGCCGACGAACGTGTCGTCGGCACCCCGGCGGACACCGACGACGTGGTGACCGAGACCTCGGCTCACTCCGAGAGTGAGCACAACGGGCCGTACCTGGCCTCGGAGACCCACAAGCGCCCGGAGGAGCAGCAGCGTCGAGGCGAGAAGCTGGCCTCGGTGTGGTTCCTCATCGCCTTCCTCGGCGGTATCGGGTTCTTGGTCTCCTACTTCCTCTTCCCGCCGAACGCGGCGGGGGAGCCGGCGATCGCGGACCCGCAGATCGGCCAGTACTCGAACATGCTGCTGGGTGGCACGCTCACCCTGGCGATGTTCGCCATCGGCGCCGGTATGACGGTGTGGGCGCGCAACGTGATGCCCCACTACGAGGTGGCCTCTCCCTACGACGAGCTTCCCTCCAGCGAGGAGGAGAAGAGCTCCTTCAGCGAGTTCTTCATGAAGAGCGCCGACGAGAGCGGCTTCACCAAGCGTCCGCTGATGCGCCGTACGCTCATCCTGGCCATGCTGCCGCTGGGTCTGGCCCCGATCGTGCTGCTGCGCGACACCGGGCCCCTCCCCGGCGACCAGATGAAGGAGACCCGCTGGGTCGACGGCATGCGCATGTACGTCGAGGGCACCCACCGTCACCTCAAGGCCGAGGACCTGGAGAACGACCCGTACGGGATGATCTCCGCGCTCCCGGCCTTGGACGACGAGGGGTATCCGCACGGGATGAGCCTCACCGACCAGGCCAAGTCCGTCATCTTGCTCATCAAGGTGCCGGAGGACGACTGGAAGCCCGGCATGGACACTCCCGTCCGTGAGGGCAGCGACGAGACCCACATGAACTGGACCCACCAGGGCATCGTGGCCTACTCGAAGATCTGCACCCACGTCGGTTGCCCCGCGGCGCTCTACGAGCGCACCACGCACAGGATCCTGTGCCCGTGCCACCAGTCCACGTTCGACGCCACCGACGCCGCCAAGGTCGTCTTCGGACCGGCCCACCGGCCGCTGCCGCAGCTGCCCATCGGCGTCGACGACGAGGGTTACCTCGTCGCCCGAGGTGACTTCAACGAGCCGACCGGGCCGACGTTCTGGGAATACAAGGACTAGTCGATGAGTAAGACCACGCAAGCACCCAAGGCGCTGCGCGGCGTCGGCAACTTCATCGACGACCGCTTCCACCTGGCCAAGACCGGCGAGAAGAACCTGCGCAAGGTCTTCCCGAACCACTGGTCGTTCATGCTGGGTGAGATCGCGCTGTACTCGTTCATCATCCTGCTCGTCACCGGCGTGTTCCTCACGCTCTGGTTCAAGCCGAGCATGCTGGAGGTCGTCTACGACGGCTCCTACGAGCGCCTCCAGGGCGTTCCCATGAGTGAGGCGTTCGCCTCGACCCTGCACATCGACTTCGATGTCCGGGGCGGGTTCCTCGTTCGACAGATCCACCACTGGGCCGCCCTGATCTTCGTGGCCTCGCTGGTGGTGCACATGCTCCGTGTGTTCTTCACCGGCGCGTTCCGCAAGCCGCGTGAGATCAACTGGCTCATCGGTGTCGCCATCTTCTCCCTGGCCATGGTCGAGGGCCTCTTCGGCTACTCGCTGCCGGACGACCTGCCCTCGGGCATGGGTGTCCGCATCCTCCAGGGCGTGATGCTGGCGATCCCGTTGGTGGGCTCCTACATCTCGATGTTCCTGTTCGGCGGGGAGTTCCCCGGCGAGGACATCATCACGCGCCTGTACATGCTGCACGTGCTGCTGCTCCCGGCGATCCTGCTGGCGCTCATCGTGGCGCACTTCATGATCCTGTGGCACCAGAAGCACACGCAGTATCCAGGGCAAGGGCGAACGGACAAGACCGTGGTCGGAACACCCATGTTCCCGGCCTTCGCGGTCAAGGCGGGTGGATTCTTCTTCTTCACCTTCGCCGTGATCGCCGGTCTGAGCGCGTTCGTCCAGATCAACCCGATCCACCTGTTCGGCCCCTTCAGCCCGACGTCCATCACCTCCGGTCTCCAGCCGGACTGGTACATGGGCTTCATGGAGGGTTCGCTGCGCATCTTCCCGAACACGCTCGACTTCACGATCCCGATCGGCCAGGGATACCCCATCATCACGGCGGTGCTGATCCCGGGCCTGGGCGTCATGGGTCTGCTGTTCGGCGCGCTCGCGGCGTGGCCGTTCATCGAGCAGTGGATCACCGGTGACAAGCGTGCCCACAACGTCGCCGACCGTCCGCGCAACGCCCCGACCCGTACGGCTCTGGGCGTCGGCGGCATCGTCTTCTACGGCGTGCTCTGGCTCGCCGGTTCGAACGACATCCTGTCGGAGACGTTCTCGATCGACCTGTACCTGACCACGTACATCTTCCGTGTGCTGATCTTCGTGGGTCCGGTCCTGGGCTACATCATCGCCAAGCGGATCTGCCTGGGCCTGCAGCGTCGTGACCGGGAGACCCTGGAGCACGGCTACGAGAGCGGCATCATCCAGCAGCTCCCCAGCGGTGAGTTCATCGAGGTCCACAAGGAGAGCTCGGCGGAGACCACCCACGTGCTGGAGAGCAAGCCGGTCATCTCCTCCACCGCACTGGAGGAGCCCGAGACCGACGACAAGGGTGTGGAGAACCCCAACGCCCGCAAGGGCATGGGCCGGTTCCGTCGCGCCCTGGCCCACTGGTACACGAAGGACAACATCTCCTTCGAGGGGGTGGAGGCCCACACCGGGCACCACCTGCACCATGGAGCCGAGAACGAGGACAAGGACCACTAGAGTCCATCGGGGTACGCCCCGAACAGTCGAAGGACCCGGCCGCCGAGCGCGGCCGGGTCCTTCGCGTTCCCACCCGACTTCGAGGCGCTGTATCGCACGCTGCGACCTCGGACTCCGTCTGGGTTGATCCGGGCCCGAGGTTCACGCCCGGACCACTCCCAGGGGTCTTACGGCGCCTTCTGGCCGCCCCGGGTACGAAGAGAGGGGGGGGGGGCCCCCCCCCCGGGGGCCCCCCCCCCCCCCCCACCCCCGACCCCCCCCCCGCCCCGCCCCCCCGGAAATGTTGAGAAGTACTTTGTCCAACGGTAGGGAGC
>NZ_JBSHCT010000009.1:0-51465 GCF_053615935.1 Nocardiopsis sp. NPDC055879 | reverse complement strand
GCCGACCGGCTGCGGGACGCCCCGCCCGCACACCAAACCGCGGGGGCGCGCCGGGGGCCCCCCCCCCCCGGGGCGCCCACCCCCTCTCGAAGATCCTTGGAACCTACGCGTCGCCTAGCCCGCGTAGATGTCGTCGATCTCCTTGCTCCACTGCTTGGAGACCACGTGACGCTTGACCTTCAGGGAGGCGGTCATCTGGCCGCCCTCTTCGGTGAAGTCCTGCGGCAGGATCTTGAACTTCTTGATGCCCTCGGCCTTGGAGACGGCCTTGTTGGCGTCGTCGACGGCCTCCTGGATCGCCGCGTTGAGGTCGGCGTCCCCGGTCAGGTCGGAGATCTCACCGCTCTTGTTCTTCTGCTCCTTCCAGAGCTGGAAGGACTCGGGGTCGATCGTGACCAGCGCCGCGATGAACTTGCGGTTGTCACCGACGACCATGCACTGGCTGACCAGGGCGTGGGCGCGGATCCGGTCCTCCAGGACGGCCGGGGCGACGTTCTTGCCGCCCGCGGTCACGATGATCTCCTTCTTGCGGCCGGTGATGCTCAGGAACCCGTCGTCGTCCAGGGAACCCAGGTCACCGGTGCGGTAGAAGCCGTCCTCGTAGGCCTCGGCGGTGGCCTTCTCGTTCTGCCAGTAGCCGACCATGATGTGGTCGCCCTTGAGCAGGATCTCGCCGTCGTCGGCGATGCGGACGGTGGTGCCCGGCATCGGCTGGCCGACGGTGCCGATCTTGTTGAAGCCGGGGCTGTTGACCGAGGTCGGGGCGGTGGTCTCGGTGAGGCCGTAGCCCTCGACGATGGTCAGGCCGGCGCCGCGGAAGAAGTGACCCAGGCGCGAGCCCAGGGCGGAACCACCGGAGACCGCGTACTTGGCCTCGTTGCCGAGACGGTCCATCAGCTTGCTGTAGACGAGCTTCTTGAACAGGCCGTGCTTGAGCTTGAGCGTGAACGGCACGCTGCCCTTGCCCAGCGCCTGGCTGTACTCGATCGCGGTGTCGGCGGCGAGGTTGAAGATCTTGCCCTTGCCCTCACTCTCGGCCTTCTGCTGGGCCTTGGTGAAGACTTTCTCGAACACGCGAGGGACCGCGAGGAGGAAGGTGGGCTTGAAGACGGAGAACTCGTCGATCAGGTCCGGGCCGGTGCTGGGGTAGTGACCCAGGACGGCCTTGCCCTCGATGACCATGACCTGGACGAAACGCGCGAAGACGTGCGCCAGGGGAAGGAAGAGCATCGTGGAGGGGACGCCCTCGTGCTCCTTGATGATGGGCTTGGCGGGGCCCTCCAGGGCCGAGTGCGCGATGAAGAGGAAGTTGCGGTGCGTCAGCTGGCAGCCCTTGGGGCGGCCGGTGGTGCCGGAGGTGTAGATGAGGGTGGCGAGGTCGTCGGCCTTGACGGCGGTGCGGCGCTCCTCCAGGGCCTCGTCGGTGACCTCGGAGCCGCCGGCGCGCAGGGTCTTCAGGTCGTCGCCGTCGAACCTCCACACGTTGGCGAGCTCGGGAGTCTCGCCCTTGACGGACTCGATGCGCTCGGCGTGGGCGTCGGTCTCCACGAAGACGGCCTTGGCCGCGGAGTCGGAGAGGATCCACTGGATCTGCTCGGCGGAGGAGGTCTCGTAGATCGGTACGACGATGGCGCCGACCGCCCAGACGGCGTAGTCGATGGCGGTCCACTCGTAGCGGGTGCGCGACATGATGGCGACGCGGTCGCCCTGCCCGATGCCCGCACCGATGAGGCCCTTGGCGTATCCGACGATGTCACCGTGCAGCTGCTCGACGGTCACGTCGCGCCAGGGGCCGGCACCGGTCTGCTCTTGACGGCGGGCGGCGACGGCCTTCGGCTCGGTGGCCGCGCGCGCAAAGAGCGTGTCGGTCAGCCGTGCCTCGTCGGAGATCTCGGGCTTCGCGGGAGAGCTGTATTCGCGCACGTGGTGCTCCTGGACATGTACGGGTGTGGTGGATGGGGACGTGACGACCGTAACAACACGATCCTACTCGTGAGTAGGAAGGGTTGTCGTTCGGTATCCAACGGTGATCCGGGCTTGACGTGCGGGGTTTGGGGAAAACACTGCTCAGGTCGCTTTCCCGACCCTTTCCGTGTCGGTGCCCGTGCGGGGTCAGGCCCGGCGCCCCTCTTGAATGTATGCAGGTCAGGCGGGCGGCCAGGGTCGCTCCTCACGCGGGGCAAGAGACTATCGCCTGCCGTGACCCTCGTGCACATCCTGTACATAGCAGTTCTTTGTGTCGGCTCGGCTACTCGGCGCTCCCGCCGGCGTGTACCCCTTTCGACCCTCCCAACGTGGTCGGGGCCCCGAGTCATCCCTGACTCCTCCCTGAACCTGCCCTGAGTGCCCCGCACGCGCCTTCCCCGTGCGGTTAACGTGATGCCACGGACGACAGGAGGCTCGCCAGACATGACCGAGAACAACGGTGGACGGAACAGCTCCCGCAACGATGGCCCCGACCTCATCGACGATGCCTTGCGGCTGGTCGACACGCTCCAGCGCAAGCTGCTCGCGGCGGGCGTGCGGCGCGGCGTGAACGCGGTCACCAACCCACAACCGAAGGGCGACGTGTGGGAGGAGGCCATCCGGATGGAGAGCGAACAGGAACGTCCTCCGCTGGAGGAGCTCGCCGACATCGTGCGCAAGAGCGCTCCGGAGGTCGCCGGTCACCTCGGGCGAGCGGGGTTGTCCCTGGCCGGCGCGTTGGGGCGGACCTGGGGCGTGGTCGAGCGCGGTCTGGAACAGGGGCGCGCGGAGGCCGAGCGTGCCCGCGCCGAGAGAGAGGAACGCGAGCACCACGACCGTGCGCGTGACGAGCGGATGCGCCGTGAGTCCTCGGCCGACGACCCCTCCGCCGTCGAGGAGGGCGAGAACCGAGGTGAGGCGTAGTCGTCACCGGGGTGTTCGCGGCGTGTGGAGCCTGGTTTAATCGAGGGGTTTGCACCATTTGAAAACCTGATGACATCAAGCCCGCTACTTATGTCAGGTTTTGGGCGAAAGTGTGAAGGAGCCGCCCCCATGCCGACCATCGGCGTAGACATCGGTGGAACCAAGGTCGCCGCCGGTGTCGTCGACCACGACGGGCAGATCCTGGACAAGGTCAAGTACCCGACCCCCGCCAACGACCCCGGCCAGCTCGCCGACACCGTCGCCAAGGCGGTGGAGGAGTTGCGCGGCCGCATCCCGGACACGCCCATCGAGGCGGTCGGTGTGGGTGTGGCGGGCTTCGTCGACGAGGACCGATCCACCGTCCAGGTCGCCGTCAACCTGGGGCTGCGCGACGAACCCCTCAAGGAACGCGTCCAACAACGGGTCGAACTGCCCGTGGTCATCGAGAACGACGCCAACGCCGCCGCGTGGGCCGAGTTCCGCTTCGGCGCCGGCCGCGACAGCGACCACGTCGTCTGCGTCACCCTGGGCACCGGGATCGGAGGCGGTCTCGTCCTCGGGGGAGAACTGCACCGTGGACGCTTCGGTGTGGCCGCGGAGGTGGGGCACTACCGGATGGTGCCGCACGGACGTCGTTGCGCCTGTGGCAACCACGGCTGCTGGGAGCAGTACGCCAGCGGCCGTGCGCTGGTCGCCGAGGGCCAGGACCTGGCCCGCACCGACCCCGAACACGCTCGTCGCATGCTCGAAATCGCGGGCGGGACCGTGGACGGCATCGGCGGTGAGTGCATCACCCAGGCCGCCTTGGAGGGCGACGCCGCCGCCTTGGACTGCTTCCGGATCGTGGGGGAGTGGGCGGGACTGGGCCTGGCCGACCTCGCCGCCATCCTCGACCCCGAGTGCTTCGTCCTCGGTGGAGGCGTCTCCGACGCGGGCGACATCATCCTCGACCCCGTCCGGGCGTCCTTCGCCCGACACGTCTCCGGCCGGCCGGGGCGTCGCCTGGCCGAGGTCCGGGTGGCCGAACTCGGCGGTGCCGCCGGCATCGTCGGCGCCGGCGACCTGGCCCGGCACTGATCGGTCCGTAACGGCCCCTCCGACCCGCCGAGACGGTGTCGGGGCCCGGACACACGTGAAGGGGGCCGGTATCGAAGGATCTCCTTCGGTACCGGCCCCCTCGTGCTCTGCCCGGAGCCTCAGACGTCCTCGGGGTCGCCCTTCGCCTTCTCCGCCTTGGCCTCCTTTAGGGCCTTGCGTTCGGCCTTGCGTTCCGCGCGCAGGGACCGTCGACGGTCCTTGGCGTCGGCGTGCTCCTCGCGCCGGGCCTCCTTGGCCTCCGCCTCCAGCTCGGTCTTGACCGACTGGGCGTAGCGGTCCACGTATTCCTGGCCGGACAGCTCCATCAGCGCGTACATGATCTCGTCGGTGATCGCGCGCAGGACCCGCTGGTCCTTCTCCATCCCGTAGTAGCGGGAGAAGTCGAGCGGCTTACCGAACACGACCTTGGGGCGCACGCCCAGCTTGGGGACGGTTCGGCCGGGGGGCATGATCTTGTCCAGGTTGATCATGGCCATCGGGACGACCGGGGCCTTGGCCTCCAGCGCCAGCCGGGCCACACCGGTGCGACCGCGGTAGAGCTTGCCGTCGGGGGAACGGGTGCCCTCGGGGTAGATGCCGAGCAGGTCACCGCGCTTGAGCACGCGCAGACCGGTGCGCAGCGCCGCCTCGCTGGCCTTGCCGCCGGACCGGTCGATCGGGATCTGGCCCACGCCGGTGAAGAACGCCTTGCTGACGAACCCCTTCACGCCGGTGCCGGTGAAGTACTCGGCCTTGGCGAGGAAGGTGATCTTACGGGGCAGGGGCAAGGGCCCGAAGAAATGGTCGGAGAACGACAGGTGGTTGCTGACCATGATGGCCGGACCGCGCCTCGGCACGTTCTCCACGCCCTCGGCGCGGGGCTGCCACAACACGGCCAGGACCGGCCCCAGGATCGCCTTGACCACCCAGTAGAACATCGCTTCAGATCACCCCTGCACACGCGGGGAGCATTGGGGCAGGGTCTGCCACGTCTCACTGTCCCGCTCGGCCGACAACGAACACCCCCACACGGCGACGGGGGAGGTTGACTCGGGTCATCCTCCCACCACGCACGAGTGACCACCAACGTGTCCGGAACCGGACGCCGGTGTCCGTCGTGGGGAGGGGCCGTACCGCGGGGCACCATCGAGGATACTCACCGGTCCGGCCCGGTCGGGGGCCGACCCACGCCACGGGAACACGCGAACCCGGGAACACGCCCGGCCCGCGCGTGGTTCGGGCAAGGGAACGTTACCGTGCACTCGATGACAAACGCTCGTCCGAGCGACTAGCCTCACGGCTGGGGAGTCCACCATCCCGATCCCCCCGCCGCACGATCCCCGGGAGACACCCAGTGAGACCGACCAGCACCCATCCCCTCATCCCGGGGGCGGACCCCTACAGTCACGTCGGGTCCCGCACTGGTGTGCTGCTCTGCCACGGGTTCACCGGCTCGCCCTACTCGATGCGCCCCTGGGCCGAGTATCTGGCCGAGTACGGCCTCACCGTCGAACTGCCCCGACTGCCCGGTCACGGCACCACCTGGCAGGACATGGCCACCACCGGAAGCGACGACTGGTACGCCGCCGTGGAGGCGGCCCTCCTCGACCTCTCCGCGCGGTGCGACGAGGTGTACGTCATGGGGCTGTCCATGGGCGGCGCCCTCAGCCTGCGCCTGGCCCAGGAGAACCCCGACGTGGTGCGGGGCGTCGTGCTGGTCAACCCGTCCCTGACGGTGGAGGACCGGCGGCTCCCGTTCATCGCGCCCATCCGTCACTTCGCCGCCCGCCTCCTACCCTCCACGCCCGGGGTCGGCAGCGACGTGGCCCTCGCACCGGCCGGGGCGCCGGCCGGTGAGGGCGGATACGACCGGGTCCCCACCGCGGCCGCTGCGACACTCCCGAAGCTGTGGCGCGAGGTTCAGGACGGCATGTCCGGTTTGCGCGCGCCGATCCTGGCCTACCGCAGCGCACAGGACCACGTCGTGGGACCGGAGAGTCTGCGTATCCTCGCAAGGAGGGCGGTCAACACCCGGCTGACGATCCACCTGCTCCACGACAGCTACCACGTGGCGACCCTCGACCATGACGCCGCCACCATCTTCGAGGGCAGCCTCGCCTTCGTGCGAGAGCTCGGTAGAAGCGAGGAAGGAGCCGACCGATGACGCAACGTCGGGGCAACGGCCTGCTCGCCGACGCCTACGTCCCTTTGATCCTCCTCGCGCCGTCCCACGCCGACCTCATGCTGGAGGCGCTCCGGCGTAGTGGTATCGCGGCCTACGCGGTCCCCTTGGAGGAGGACGTCCTGGAGCCCACCGGTGGCCAGGTCGAGGACCCGCCGACAGACCACCTGTACGTCGACGCCGAGGAACGAGGCGCAGCCGAACAGGTGCTGGGCTCCGAGTTGCCCGACCTGAACGGCACCGACCTGCTCGCACCACCCTCCGACCCCCGTGCCGGCGGGGAGGACGAGCCCGGCCCGGATGCCTCCGTCGTCAAGGAGGGCCCCGAACCCCCGATCGGCGGCGACCTCCTGGACGGTCCCGCCACCGACCTGGCCGAGGGGACCGGGCGCTCCGACGACGACGCGGTCTGGAACGACCTGGTCGCCCGCTTCTACGACGAGGACGAATCCGCCGGTGAACAGCGCGGTCGGATCGCCTGGCCGGACGCGGAGAACCTCGACGCACCCGACGAGCGCGACAACGAACTCGGCGACATCCTCGCCGGTCTGCCCCGCGATACCGAGGACGACGACGATGAGGCCCGTGAGGAGGACCGGCGCCGGGCGGAGGCCGAACGGGAGGGCCACTACGAACCCCCGCAGCCCTCTCCACTGATCCAGGGGGACCGGGTCGGCATCGCCGCCTGGTTCGGTCTCCTGGGTGTGCCGGCGCTGCTGTTCGGCGCCGCCTTCCTGGGCGTCTCCCTGCCCGACTGGTCGATGCTGTTGGGCGTCCTGGTGTTCCTGGGCAGTTTCGTGGTTCTGATCCTGCGCATGACCGACTCCCGTTCCCCGGGCGACAACGGTCCCGACGACGGGGCGGTGGTCTGAGCCCTGGGCTTCGACGTCCCCCTCTGGCGCACCTTCGCCCTCTACCGGGCCATCACCCTGGTCCACGCGCTGGTCTTGGTCGCCCAACACCACGAGTACCTGGAGCGCCCCTGGGTCGCCTGGCTCACTCTGGTGATGATGGCGATCTGGACGGTGGTCACCCACCAGGTCTACGCCGTCCCCTCCCGCCGTACCTCCCGATTCCTGTGCGCCGACCTGCTGGTCGCGTTCGGCTGCCTGTTCGCCACCGCCCCGGCCGCGGCCCCCTTCTACCTCACCCAGGCCCCGCCGCTGAGCGCCTACTGGTTCGCCGGGGCCGCCTTGGCCGCGAGCGTCATCTGGGGCCGTCGAGGCGCCGCCACGGTCGCCATCGCCTACGGGATCGCAGACCTCACCCTGCGCGTGATCATGGACGCCGCCATCACCGGGGCCACCGCCCGGGGCGTGGTCCTGCTGTTGCTGACCGGCCTGGCCGTGGGCTACATGGCGCGGGTGGCCGAACAGGCGGAGGAGCGCTTCGCCCAGGCCGTCACCCTGGAGGCGCGTATCCGGGAACGGGAGCAACTCGCCCGTTCCATCCACGACTCGGTACTTCAGGTGCTGGCCCTGGTGCGGCGGCGCGGTGACGAGATCGGGGGAGAGGCCGCAGAGCTGGGGCGGATGGCAGGCGAGCAGGAGGTCCGGCTCCGGTCACTGGTCGCGGACGGCCTGGGTGCCACGGCGGCGGTCCCGGCCGCCCCCGCCGGGGCGGCGGGCCCCTTGGACCTGCGCGACCTGCTGCGTCCGCTGGAGACGGTGCGGGTCACCGTCGCCGCGCCCGCCACCCGCGTCGAACTGCCCGACCTCACCGCCCGTGAGCTGACCGCCGCGGTCGCGGCCGCCCTGGACAACGTCGAACGGCACTGTCCGGAGGGGACCCGGGTCTGGGTGCTCGTGGAGGACGAACCCGACGCGGTCGTGGTGACCGTGCGCGACGACGGCCCCGGCATCCCACCGGACCGGTTGGAGCGGGCGCGCGCCGAGGGCCGTCTGGGGGTCGACCAGTCCATCCTCGGACGCGTGCGCGATCTGGGTGGGAGCACCGAGGTCCACAGCGATCCGGGGGAGGGCACCGAGTTCGAGATGCGCGTGCCCCGACCGGGCACCTGAGCCCGGGAGCCGAGGCCCACGAGGGGCCGATGATCGGCGGGCACGACGCTCCGACTCACAGGGGCGGGCCGGCACCGGGTTCCTCCTGGTGGGAGAAGCGTTCCTCGCCCCAGGGATCGGCGCGGTTGTGGTAGCCGCGGTCCTCCCAGAACCCGCGGCGATCGCCCACCATGTACTCCACCGAACGAAGCCACTTCACGCTCTTCCACCCGTACAGGTGCGGCACCACCAGGCGCAGGGGGAAGCCGTGTTCGGGGGCGAGCGGGGCTCCGTCACGATGGGTGGTCAGCAGCACCCCCTCGGACAGGAAGTCGTCCATGCGCATGTTGGCGCTGTAGCCGTACTCGCCCCAGGCCATCACGTGTGTGGCCTCGGGGGCGGGCGGTGCCAGTCGCACCAGGTCGGTGGCGCGTACCCCGCCCCAGTGCACGTCCGGGACGGTGAACCGCATCACGCAGTGGAAGTGGCGCACCTCCCGTGCACGGGGCAGCTCGGAGAACTCGTTCCAGTCCCACCGATAGGTGCCCAACGACTCGGTGGCGCCGAACACGCGAAAGTCCCACCGCCCCGGTCGGAAGGAGGGGACCCGCCCGTAGTGCAGCGGCTTGTGCTCGCGGCGCACCGCCTGTCCCGGCGGCAACCCGTCCCGGTCGCCCCCCGTACCCTCGGCCTCCGACCCCTCGGACACTGGGCTCCCCCCGCAAGACTCGCTCGCCCGCCGGCGTCCGCCGACGGACCGTACACGCTCCACACCGATGTGGCAGCGCGGCGTCCATCATCCTGTCAGGCGCCGACGAGAGCCAGATCACTCGCCCCGGACGTGCGCGCCCGCCATGGCCGTGCGCTATAGTCACAGCCATGCAGCGGAACTTTTGGCGCTTTTATGGCTACCGGCCCATCTCCCCGGTCGCCTGTAAAGCCCTGCGCTGACACAGACGACTTACCAGGAGCCCCGGGCCGGAAAAGGCCCGGGGCTCCTTTGTGTTCCACCGGACCGGACCGGCCAGGCGAGACGACTCAGCGGCACTGCCGCCCAACCGACGAACAAGGACAACCCACATGGTCATCGTTATGGCACCGGACGCCACCGCCGACAACATCGACGCACTCGTCGAGCTGATCACCTCCTCCGGGGGTGAGGCGTACGTGACCCGCGGTGTCAGCAGGACGATCATCGGTCTGGTCGGCGACGTCGAGCGGTTCCAGGACCTGGGTCTGCGCGCCAAGCCCGGGGTCGGCGACGTGCTGCGCATCTCCGCCCCGTACAAGCTGGTCAGCCGCGAGAACCACGACAGCCGAACCGTCGTCAGCGTCCGGGGCGTGCCGATCGGCGGCGAGAACATGACCGTCATCGCCGGTCCCTGCGCGGTCGAGACGCCCGAGCAGACCCTCGCCGCGGCCCACATGGCCAAGGCCGCCGGCGCCGCCCTTCTGCGCGGTGGCGCCTACAAGCCCCGCACCTCCCCCTACGCCTTCCAGGGACTGGGCGAGCAGGGCCTGAAGATCCTCTCCGACGTGCGCGACGAGACCGGCATGCCGATCGTCACCGAGGTCGTGGACGCCGCCGACGTCGACCTGGTCGCCTCCCACGCGGACATGCTCCAGATCGGCACCCGCAACATGCAGAACTTCGCGCTCCTGCAGGCGGCCGGTGACGCGGGCAAGCCCGTCCTGCTCAAGCGCGGAATGAGCGCCACCATCGAGGAATGGTTGATGGCCGCCGAGTACATCGCCCAGCGCGGCAACCTCGACGTCGTGCTGTGCGAGCGCGGCATCCGCACCTTCGAGAAGGCCACCCGCAACACCCTGGACATCAGCGCGGTCCCGGTGGCGCAGAACCTCACCCACCTGCCGGTGATCGTCGACCCGTCCCACTCCGGTGGCAAGCGCGACCTGGTCCTGCCGCTGTCCCGCGCGGCCATCGCCATCGGCGCCGACGGCATCATCGTCGACGTGCACCCCAACCCGGAGACCGCCCTCTGCGACGGCCCCCAGGCCCTGGTAGAGGAGGACCTGGGCGTTCTGCGCGACGTCGCCGGCACGCTGGCCACCCTGAGCGGACGTACACTCACCCCGGCCCCGACGCGCGAGCTCGCCGACGTGTAGACGCGTTCCCAGGGAACCCGGTCGAAGCGCGTACGAGAAAGGGAGCGGTGCCCTCGGGGGCGCCGCTCCCCTCGTGTTCGGTCGGTCAGACGGTGGGCACGGCGGTGGCCGCGGCCGGCACGACGCCCTTCTTGGGCGCCGCGTCGCCCAGGAAGCTGGGCTTGTGCATCTGGGCGGTGGTCACCAGGTACTCCGCGAGCTCCTCGGCGTCCATCCGCTTCTCGATCGTGCGCAGGTCGGCGATCTTGGCGGCGGTCTCCACCTGACGCGGGGTCAGCATCGTGCAGCAGTCCTCGTCGGGCAACTCCGAGATGGCCAGCGTCCCGATCTTGCGGGCCTGGTCCATGATCTCGGTCTTGTCCATGCCGATGAGCGGCCGCAGGATCGGCATGTCCACCGCGTCGTCCAGCGCGGTCAGGTTGGTCATGGTCTGGCTGGAGACCTGACCCAGGGCGTCGCCGGTGATCAGGCACTCCGCGCCCAGGTCGTCGGCCAGGGCCTCGGCGGTCTTGAGCATCAGCCGCCGCTGGGCGACGATCTGCAGGCGCTCGATGCCCGAGCTCTTCAGCTGCTGCTGGGCCTTGCCGAAGGGCACCACGAACAGGCGCGAACCCACCTGGTAGCGGTCGATCTGCCGGACCAGACTGTAGGCCTTGTAGATCGACTCGGGGCCGGTGAAGGGCATCCCGGAGAAGTGCAGGAAGTCGACCTTCAGCCCGCGCCGGATCATCCGGTGCGCGGCCACGGGCGAGTCGATGCCGCCCGACATCAGGACCAGGCCACGACCGCTCATCCCGGCGGGCAGACCGCCCTGGCCGGGGACGCCGTCGGTGAAGACGAACGCCTCGTCCTTGTCGATCTCCACGTACAGGGTGTTGTCGGGGCGCTTGAGGTTCACCTTGTAGCCGTGCGCCTCGATGATCTTGGAACCGAGGAAGCCGGCCAGCTCACCGGAGTTCATCTCGAAACGCTTGTCCCGGCGGCGGGCGCGCACCGCGAAGGTGCCCTCGCGGTCGGCCATGGAACGCACGGACAGGTCCACGATGGCGTCGAGGTCCTTGCGGACCCGGCGCACCAGGTGCACCCACACCACGCCCATGACGTTGGCCATGCGGTCGGCGATCTCGGCGATCTCCAGGTCCGACGCCTCGGGCTTGCGCACGATGATCACGCCGGCGCCGCGCTGGGAGAGGCGGATGTCGCCCAGGTCGCGGACCGAGGAACGGATGTTGTTGTGCAGCCGGCGCTCGAACAGCTTGCGGTTGGAACCCTTGAGGACGATCTCTCCGAGCTTCATCAGCACGCAGAGCTCGCCGAGCCCGGCGTCGGCTCCGACCTCGGTTGCGGGGATCGGCGCGGACTCCAGCGACGCGGACATGGTGCTTACCTCCGGAAAAGATGATGCCTTCGTGCCCGGTGAGGCGGGAGGGGGTGGGTGGTGGGACCGGGCGTGCCCACCGTTGTCTTCCAGTATCGAACAATCCAAGGAGCGCTCGGTACATTCCCGGACCGGTCGCCGGACACACGAACGGCCCCTCCCGGCACGGAAGGGGCCGTGGAACGCCGGCGCGAACGCCCGAACACGCCGAAGCGCTAGCGGAGGCGCTCAGCGATAGGGCATCAGCCGAAGAAGACCTCGGCCTCCTCGAAACGCTCGGCCGGGACCGTCTTGAGCGTGTCGGTGGCCTCGGCCAGGTCCACCCGGACGATGTCGGTGCCCTGGAGGCCCACCATCTTGCCGAAGGCCTTGTCGTGCACGGACTCGATGGCGTTCACGCCCAGGCGGGTGGCGAGCACCCGGTCGAAGGCGCTGGGGGTGCCGCCGCGCTGGACGTGGCCCAGCACCACCGAACGGGCCTCCTTGCCGGTGCGCCGCTCGATCTCCTCGGCCAGGTTCTGGCCGATGCCGCCCAGGCGCACGTGCCCGAAGGAGTCCTTCTCGCCGGTGGCGAGCTCCATCTGGCCTTCCTTGGGGTGAGCACCCTCGGCGACCACGAGTATGGGGGCGTACTGCGTCTCGAATCGGCTCTGGACGTGCTTGACGACCTCGTCGATGTCGAAGGGCCGTTCGGGGATGAGGATGACGTTGGCGCCCGCCGCCATGCCCGAGTGCAGGGCGATCCACCCGGCGTGCCGGCCCATGACCTCCACCACCAGGGCGCGGTGGTGGGACTCGGCGGTGGTGTGCAGCCGGTCGATCGCCTCCGTGGCGATGTTGACGGCGGTGTCGAACCCGAACGTGTAGTCCGTGGCGTTGAGGTCGTTGTCGATGGTCTTGGGCACGCCCACGACGTTGACGCCGCGGTCGTGCAGCTGACGCGCCACCCCGAGGGTGTCCTCGCCGCCGATGGCGATGAGGGCGTCCACGCCCAGCCCCGCCATGTTGTCCTTGACGCGCTCGACGCCGCCCTCGATCTTCATCAGGTTGGTGCGCGAGGAGCCCAGGATGGTCCCGCCGCGGGGCAGGATGCCGCGCACGGCGCTGACGTCCAGCGGCATGGTGTCGCCCTCCAGGGGCCCACGCCAGCCGTCCCGGAAGCCGATGAACTCGTAGCCGTAGTCCTTGATGCCCTTACGGACCACGGCGCGGATGACAGCGTTCAGACCAGGGCAGTCTCCGCCACCGGTCAGGACCCCGACTCGCATTCGACTTCTCCTCGACGTTGGATGTGTTCTGGTGCTCGGCACCATATGGTCTAGACCATAGTGGGAGCGGGGAGTCCGGGCCAACCCCGAAGGGCGGTGGCCTTTCCGAAATCCACACCCCATCAGGGGCCGATGATGTCCGAAAGAGCCGGACGTCCCGGCCGGTGGGAACCGACCGGGACGCGCTCAGTCGTCCAGCCCCTGGTCAATGGCGTAACGCACCAGCTCCACGCGGTTGTGGAGCTGCAGTTTGGTCAGGGTGTTCTGCACGTGGTTCTGCACCGTGCGGTGGGAGATGGTCAGCCGCCGCGCGATCTGCTTGTAGGCCAACCCCTTGGCGACCAGACGCAGCACCTCGGTCTCGCGGGGGGTGAGCCGCGGCGTGCCGTCGTCCCCCTCCCGCGAACGATCGTGTTCGCTCGACAGTCTGCGGTACTCGCCGAGGACCAGACCGGCCAACCCGGGGGTGTAGACCGCGTCCCCGGCGTCGACACGGCGCACCGCGTCCAGGAGTTCCTCGCGCCCGGCCGACTTCACGAGATAGCCCGTGGCGCCGGCCTTGACCGCGGCCAGGACGTCCTCGCTCTCCCCGCTCGCGGACAGCACCAGCACCCTGGGGGGTTCGGGCAGGGCGACCAGGGCGGCGGTGAGTTCCACCCCGGTGGTGTCGGGCAGGTGCAGGTCCACCACCGCCAAGGTGGGGCGGGCCGCGGGCGCGATGCGCATCGCCTTGGCGCCGTCGCCGGCGGTGCCCACGACCGTCATCCCCGCCTCACCGAGGTCTCGGGCGACCGCGTCGAGCCACATGGGGTGGTCGTCGACCACCAGTACCCGGATGTTCTCGCCGTCCATGCCGCCGAGCGTAGCGGGAGTGGGCCCGGGAACACAGCGGGCCGGCCGCTTCGGTCCGAACGCGGGGAGGGGCGGGGAGCACACGCTCCCCGCCCCTCCCCGCGATGGTGGACCCACCTCGGTGGTCAGTCGTCGTCTTCGTCGTCCCCGTCGATGACCACACCGCGGGGCGTCGCCGTGATCGTGATCTCGGTGCCCTCCGGGGCCTCCCCGGAGTGCGACTGATGACCGATGATCCGGCCGCCCAGGATGCGCTCCACCTCGACCTTGAAGCCGGCGTCCTCCAGGGCCTCGCGGGCGTCCTTGATCTTCTCGCCGACCACGTCGGGGATCTCCACGTCCGGCGGGCCGGTGGACACGGTCAGGGTGACGGTGGACCCGGGACCCACGTTGGTGCCGGTGTCGGGTGTCTGGTCGATGACCTGACCCTCATCGACGTTCTCGCTGTCCTCCTCGACGATCTCGACCGTCAGGCCCAGCTCCTCCAGGGTGGACTCGGCGTCCGCGCGTTCCTCACCGGCCAGGCTCGGCACGGGGATGCCCTTACTGACGGTGAGCGTCACCGTCTCCTCACGGTCGGCGGTCGCTCCCGCCTCGGGCTCGCTGGAGATGACCTGACCCGGATCGACGTCGGGCGACTCGACCTCCTCCTGCTCGATCCGGTCGGCGACGAAGCCCAGGTCCTCCAGGTCCTTGAGGACGTCGGCGATGTTCTGCCCGGCGATGTCGGGCATCTCCACCTCCTGCGGCCCCTTGGAGACGTACACGGTCACCGGGTCGCCGGGGGAGAGCCGCTCGCCCACCTCGGGGTCGGTGGAGCCCACCTCGCCCACGGCGACGTCGCTGTAGACCTGATCGTCGGACAGGTCGTAGATCAATCCGGCCGACCGGATCTCGTCCCGGGCGACCTCGGGCGTGGCGCCGACGACGTCGGGGACGGGTTCGTAGCGGCCCAGCAGGAACCACCAGCCGACCACGCCCACGAGCAGCGCCATGGCGGCCGCGCCCACCACCAACAGGCGGTTGCGCGAGAACCAGGAGCCGCCCTCGTCGTCCGGGCCGTAGTCGTCGTCGTAGTCGGCGGCGGCGTTCATGTCGACGACCATCGTGGCGTTCTCGGTACCCGGTCCCGCGCCACCCGCGATCAGCTGGGGCGCGGTCATGGTGACGCCCGCCGCGCCGGTGGGCGCGACCGGGGTCATGCGCTCCTGGGCGCCCGAGGGCGACTCGGGCAGAGTGCTCAGGACCTCCAGCACCTTGGACAGGTACTGACCGGCGTTACCGGGCCGGTACCTGGGGTCGCGCTCGGTGGCCTTGGTGACCAGGGCGTCCACATCGGGGGAGAGCCCCGGCAGGAAGTGCGAGGGTCTCGGCACGTCCTCGTTCACGTGCTGGTAGGCGATGGCGATGGGGGTCTCACCGGTGTGCGGCTGGCCACCGGTGAGCAATTCGTAGAACATGATGCCCGCGGCGTAGACGTCGCTGCGGGCGTCGGCCACGCCCTTCTCGATCTGTTCGGGCGCCAGGTAGGCGGCGGTGCCCATCAGGGTGCCGGTGCGGGTCAGCCCCTGGTTGGACTGCTCGACCGCGCGCGCCAGACCGAAGTCGGCGACCTTGACCCGACCGTCCTCGGTGATGAGGACGTTCTCGGGTTTGACGTCACGGTGCACCATGCCGGCCTGGTGCGCGGCGCCCAGGGCGGCCAGCACCGGGGCCATGAAGTTCAGCGCCTGACGGGCGGTCAGCCGGCCGCGCTCCTTGAGCAGGTCGCGCAGCGTGCGCCCCGGTACGTATTCCATGGCCAGGAACACGTGTCCCTGGTCCTCGCCCTGGTCGAAGACCTGGACCACGTTGGGGTGCGAGAGCTTGGCGACGGAGTGCGCCTCGTTGATGAATCGCTGGACGAAGGAGGGGTCCTGAGCCAGGGACGGGTGCATGACCTTCAGAGCGAGTCTGCGGTCCAGCCTGAGGTCGTGGGCGACGTAGACCGTCGCCATACCACCACCGGCGATCCTGGACTCGACGAAGTAGCGACGGTCCAGCGTCGCGCCTACAAGCGGGTCGGAAGTCGTCATGTCCACGGCGGAGTTGTGTCCTTGCTGCGGGGAGCGCGGGAGATCGCGGCCGATGGCGCGTACCCGACACCAGATGTCGAACCGACACGATAGCGGAATCCGGAGTCGGTTCTGCCCCGCGGTTCATGGTCGCGGCGGCCCCGCACTGTGCGACACACGGGCCGTCCGTGTGCGCTCGGGGGGTGCGCGCGCCTGGGCTGTCTCGGTGGGTGCGGTGCCCTCTCACGGCACACACATTCCATCCAAGGTAGGGGACGACACCAAACCTTCGCTTGGCGCCGCACCGGCCGGCTCTTGACCGAGGGCCGCGGCGACCGCTCCGACCTGCCCGGACACGGACCTCGGACGGGCAGGTCGAGTGGTACTTCGCTCAGACCACGTCGGGACTGGAGGCAAGGGCGTGCCGCCGGATCGGGATGCGCCCGGCACGGCGGGCGTCCCTACCGGCCCGGACCGCGTCGCGCATGGCCCGCGCCATCAGGGCCGGGTCTTGGGCACGGGTCACGGCAGTGGCCAACAACACCGCGTCGCACCCCAGTTCCATGGCCAGGGCCGCGTCGCTGGCGGTACCGATGCCGGCGTCGACGATGACCGGCACGCCGGCCTGTTCGACGATCAGCTCCAGATTGTGCGGGTTGCGAATGCCCAGACCGGAGCCGATCGGAGCGGCCAGCGGCATGACGGCGGCGCAGCCGAGCTGCTCCAGACGCCGGGCCAGCACCGGGTCGTCGTTGGTGTAGGGCAACACCGTGAAACCGTCGTCCACGAGTGTCTCCGCGGCCTCCAACAGCTCCACCGGGTCGGGAAGCAGCGTGTGCTCGTCGGCGACGACCTCCAGCTTCACCCAGTCGGTCTCCAAGGCCTCGCGCCCCAGCCTGGCGGTGCGCACGGCCTCCACGGCGGTGAAGCAGCCCGCGGTGTTGGGCAGTGGACGGATGCCGTTGCGGGACAGGACGTCCCACACCGATCCCTGCGTGCCCGGGGCGACCCGGCGCATGGCCACGGTGGTCAGCTCCGTCCCCGAGGCCAGCAGGGCCTCCTCCAGCACCTCCAGGGAGGGCGCGCCGCCGGTTCCGGTGATGAGGCGGGAGCCGAAGGGGACGCCGGCGATGATCACGGGGTCTTCGACGGTGTCGACATCGGGGCGGGTGTCGAGGATGTCGGTCATGGTTCAGCCTCCCTGTACGGCGGTCAGGACGTCCACGCGGTCGCCCGGCGTCAGGTCCGTGCCGGCCCACGCGGTGCGCCGCACCACCTCGTCGTTGATCGCCACCGCGATCCCGCCGGGGATCGCCCCGTCGCCGGCCGAGGTGAGGTCGCGTACGACCGCCTCGACCGTGGTGGCCGTGCTCTGGCGACTCTCGCCGTTGATGATCAGTTCCACAGTCACTCCCACGTCGTCGGTTCGTCTCACGCGCCGCCATCGGACAGCGGCCGGTCGGCGGCGAATCCATGCGCGTATTCGGGCAGGGCCCCGGTCGTGAGCGCCCGCACCATGACCTCTCCGGTCACGGGGGCCAACAGCACCCCGTGCCGGAAGTGGCCCACGGCCAGGTGCAGTCCCGGCACCCGGGTGGGGCCCAGCAGGGGTCGGTTGTCGGGGGACCCGGGGCGCAGGCCCACGCAGGTCTCGGTGACCTCCAGCTCGGTGACCCCGGGAACGAGTTCGCGCGCGTCCCGCAGCACCTGCCAGAGCCCGCCCGCGGTCAGGGCGGTGTCGTACCCCAGCTCCTCCTGGGTCGCGCCCACGATGACCTCGCCGTCGGCGCGGGGCACCAGGTAGACCGGGAAGCCGCGGACCAGGCCGCGCACCGTCCGCTCCACGAGCGGGGGCTCCCCCTCACGGACCCGGGCGCGCAACAACTGTCCCTTGACCGGCCGGATCGGAGGCAGCACCGGCGCGGGCAGGGTGATCCGGTCGCTCAGGCAACCCGCGGCGAGGACGACCTGGTGGGTCGGCAGAACGGTGCCGTCGGCCAGGTGCACTCCCAACCGGGCCCCGTCGGGACCGGGGGAGGAGACCTCGGTCACGGCCCCGGCCACCTCGCGCGCGCCCGCGCGTTCGGCGGCCCGGGCCAGGGCCGGAAGTAGACGGCGGGGGTCGACGGAGTGATCCTCTGGGGCCAGGACCCCGCCCCGCACCGAAGGGGCCAGGTGGGGTTCCAACCGGCGGCACTCTCGACTGTTCAACCGCTCGGTGGCGATGCCCAGACGTCGTTGCAGGTCGTGGAGTTCATCGAGGACGGCCAGGTCGTCCCGGTCGAAGGCGACCAGGAGCGTTCCGGTGCGGTGGTGGCCCACCGACATGGCGGAGTCCGCCTCCACCTCGGCGACGAAGGAGTCGTACATCCGCGCGGAGCGGACGCCGAGTCCCATGAGTTCCTCCTCACCGAAGATCGCCTCGGTGGCGGGCGTGAGCATGCCCGCCGCGACGGCGGAGGAGGAACGCGCGTCGGCGGGTTCGGTGACGGGATCGGGCTCGACCAGGGTGACGTCCAGACCGTGTCGGGCCGCCCGCCAGGCGACCACCCTCCCGATGACGCCGCCACCGACGACGACCACACCATCGGTGTCGGAACCGGTCCTGTAGCGGGAATCCTCGAAGTCGCGCATGGTGCGCGCTCCCCTCCCTTCGCCGGCATGATCCGGATCAGGTTCGTGCGGTCGGAGACTGCTCGGTCTCCCTCTCAGCCGGGTCCACCCGGCTCCCGCGGGACATGTCTGTTCGCTCCCCGCCATCCTAGGCCAGGTGACCCCGCACGGGTTCGGGCGGTCCTCGGTGGCCGGTGGGGTGTGGCAGATTGGGAGGGTGACACACAAAGACCTCGACATCGACGAACTGGTCGGCGACTGGCTGACCCTGCGCGAGGCGGCCGAGCCGCTGGGCGTCAGCCCGAACCGGATCAAGACGTTCATCCGCGAGAACCGCCTCATGGGCGTGGTTCGCAAGGGAGAACTCTCCATCCCCGCCGCCTTCCTGGACGGTGACGACCTCGTCAAGGGGCTGCCCGGCACCATCGTGCTGCTCTCCGACGCGGGTTTCTCCACCGAGGAGGCTCTGCGCTGGCTCTTCACACCGGACGACACCCTTCCGGGGACCCCGATCCAGGCCATGCGCGAGAACCGGGGCACCGAGGTGCGTCGCCGCGCCCAGGCCATGGCCTTCTGAGTGATCGCCGTTCGCTCCATGGGGCGCACCGGGGGGTGCGCCCTTGGGTCTCTCGACGACCAGGGCCTAATGTGTCGGGTGTGAGGACCAACCACGGAACCAGCCTGCGCGAGCGCCTGGACGCATCCCTTCTGTACCTGTGCACCGACGCCCGTACCGAGCGCGGTGACCTCGCCGAGTTCACGGACGCGGCCCTGGCCGGAGGGGTGGACATCGTCCAGCTCCGGGACAAGGGGCTGGAGGCCCGCGAGGAACTCGCCGCGCTGGAGGTCATGCGCGAGGCGTGCGAACGCCACGGCGCGCTGCTCGCCGTCAACGACCGCGCCGACATCGCCCGCGCGGTGCGCGCCGACGTTCTGCATCTGGGACAGCGCGATCTGCCCGTGTCCATGGCCAGGGACATCATCGGCGCGGACCCCGTCATCGGGCGATCCAACAACGACGTCGAGGCCGCCATGGCCTCCGCCGAGGAAGCCGGCAGCGACTACTTCTGCGTCGGACCGACCTGGGCCACCCCCACCAAGCCGGGACGCCCTGCCGCCGGCCCGGCCCTGGTGGAGAAGGCCGCCGCACTGGGGACCGAACGACCCTGGTTCGCCATCGGCGGCATCGACCTGACCACCATCGACGAGGTGCTCGACGCCGGCGCCTCGCGTGTCGTCGTGGTGCGCGCCATCACCGAGGCGGAGGACCCCCGTGCCGCGGCGGTCGCCCTCAAGGAACGGCTCACCGCGCGGGCCTGAACCGAGGCGACGCCTCACCGGACCCGGTGACGGGGAACCTCCCGGGGATCAGCACCTCGGGTCCGCCGAACTCGACCGCGCACTCCGCACGGCGGTGGTCGGGAAGAGACCGCCGATGTCAGACCGCGACGTGCGCCAACGCGCTCGGATGACGGCGCAGGAAACCCTCGATGGATTGCGCCGGGTGCCCGGTCAGGCTCGGCACGGTATCGGCCACCACGTCCATCTCCCCGTTCGCGATCGCCGCGTACGACGACGCCCACCCCTCGACCTCCCACTCCGCGGCTCCGGTGCGCCGGCGTGACTCCAGCGCCTCCTCCCAGTTCTGGGGCACGTAGTGGATGGTGCGGCCGGTGAGCCTGCCCAGCTTCTCCACCGTGGCGCCCACCGACAACGCCTCCGGGCCGGTCACGTCGTAGGTGGTCCGCTCCGACGCGGCGATCACCACGGGGTCGGTCAGGACGGCGGTGGCCACGTCGGCCACGTCGTCCCGGGACACCCACGCGGCCCGACCGTCACCGGCCGGGCCGCGCACCACTCCCTCGTCGTCCACCCAATGGGGCAGCAGGTCCAGGTACAGGCTCGGTCTCAGGAACGTGTAGGACACACCGGTGGATCTGATGTGCGCCTCGGTGAAGAAGTGCGTCCGGGCGAAGGTGAAGGTCGAGGCCGGGCCCGCACCGAGGAACGACAGGTACACGATCCGGGAGACCCCCGCCTCGACCGCCGCGTCCACCGCGCTGACGTGGGTCTCCATTCGTTCCTCGGACTCGGTGGCCGAGACCAGGAACAGGGTGTCCACCCCCCGACAGGCCCGCGTGAACCCGGCCCCGTCCTCGTAGTCGGCCATCGACGCGCTGCTGCCCGGGTACTCCGGGGCGCGATTGATGTCGCGCACGATGAATCGCTGTGTCGACCCGAGCCGAGCGATCCGGGCGGCCACGCGCCCGCCCACCGCTCCCGTGGCTCCGGTCACCCCTATGGTGTGGTTTGTCATGTGATCGTCACCCATGACAGCCATCCTGGAGTATGGGGACGTGCCGGCCGCTCATCGGCACGCCCCTTTTTGAGCTCATCGGTCAGCGGGTGGTGTGCTCTTGGGGAGCCTCCTCGTTCCCACCCGTGACAGGGGCGATCGTACGGGTGATGCGCCGGTAGGTCAGGCGGCGCAACAGCACCTCGGCCGGGCCACGACGCCCCGCGCGCTCCAGCGCGTAGGCGCCCACCACGGTGAGCAGCCACACCCCGACCGCGTACAGGAACATCGTCCACGAGGACATGTGCGCGGCCAGCCCCAGGCCCCATGCGGCCAGCAGCGGCGCGCACAGCACGGATTGGGCCAGGTAGGCGCTGAGGGAGCGCTTCCCCGTCGCGCTCAGGGCGCTCACCAGGATGCCCCGGGTTCGTCCCCGTTCCCGGACCCGGTACGCCACCAGGGCGATCAGCGCGACGTACCCGAGCCCGCAGAACAGGCCGGTCGACATGTGCGGGATGGCCAGCGCCTGCCCCTGGATCGGGGCCAGGTCCCACACGCCGATCTGGGCCAACGCCAGGGGGAGACCGCCGAGCCAGCCGACGGTGATGCCCACGATCGCGACCCCGCGCAGCAGGGGCAGGTTCCGTTCCGGCTCCTCCAGGATCCGGCGGCGCGCGGCCCAGAACCCGAACAGGGCTGCGGCGGGCAAGGCCGGGATCAGCAGCCCCTGCCCGACGCTGAGGGGCCAGGCCAGCATTCGCATGACCGCGGCGGACAGGATGGACGTCTCGGCGATGTCGGCGGCCGTGACCAGAACGTCCTGATCGCCCATGTCGACCTCGCCGAGGATCGGCAGGAGCAGGAGGACGATCACGGACAGGAGCGCGAGCAGGCCGGTCAGCACGGCGCCCCACACGAGCAGTGTCCCGCTCTTGCGCCGGAGGAACAGCCATCCCAGGACCAGCCCGAGCATGCCATAGGCGCCGAGGATGTCGCCCATCCACAGCAGCAGTGCGTGGAAGAAGCCGAAGACGAGGAGCCACAGGTTGCGGCGGCGCAGCAGGGCGTCGACGCCCTTGACGTCGGCACCCGCCGCCTCCTGGCGCCTGGCCAATTGCACCATGCCGTACCCGAACAGGAAGGCGAACATCGGGTAGCTGCGCATGTCCACGGCCATGACCGTGAAGAACTGCACGACATCGTCCAGTGCGCCCTCAGGGGTGGGGTGCGCGGTGATGCCGGTGTTCGGTGCGGCCCCCAGGTACCAGACCGTGTTGGCCAGGGCGATGAAGAGCAGCATGAAGCCGCGGGCGAGGTCCGGAGCGAGTGCCCGTTCGGCCGTGGTGGTCGGCCCGAGAGGGGCGGTGTTTCTGGCCATGGGAGGGAGCGCTCCGGTTTCAAGGTCTATCGTGGATTCCGATTCATGCCGGAATCGGGCTGTGGGCGTAATTTGAAAAAGGGTATAAAAAACCCCGAAGACCCCAAAATCAATCCTTCGGGGTTCGGGGTTCGGGCGGATCGCCGATCAGTGGGAGCGGCGGGTGGCCGCGACGACCAACTCGCGCAGCGGGTCACGCGCGCCCTCGTCCAGCTCCGGGTCCTCCAGTGCGGCGAGCGCCTGCTCGGAGTACTCCTCGACCAGCGACTCACAGGCGGTCAGGGCGCCGCTGGACTCCACCAGGGAGCACATCCACTCCACCGAGTCCGTCGACAGGTCGGGCACGCCCAGCAGCGAGCGGAAGCGCTCGGCGTCGGTCTCACCGGACCGCGCCAGGGTCTCGGCCACCACCAGGGTCCGCTTGCCCTCGCGCAGGTCGTCACCGGCCGGCTTGCCCATGGTGGTCGGGTCGCCGAACACGCCCAGCAGGTCGTCGCGCAGCTGGAAGGCGATCCCCAGCGGGACGCCGTAGTCGGTGTAGACCCGGGCGAGCTCCTCGCCCCGCCCGGCCAACGCGGCCCCCAGGTGCAGCGGACGCTCCACCGTGTACGCGGCGGTCTTGTACCGCATCACCCGAAGGGCGGCCTCACGGGTCTCGATGCCGCGGACCTGCTCCAAGGTGTCCAAGTACTGCCCGGCCATGACCTCGGTGCGCATCGCGTCGAAGGGAGCACGCCCGTCCTGCAGCGTCCGCGGCACGAACCCGCAGGCCTGGTACATCTCGTCGGACCAGGTCAGGCACAGGTCACCGATGAGGATCGCGGCGCCACGACCGAATCCGTCGCTGTCGCCGCTCCAGCCCTGGTCGGCGTGCAGCCGTGCCATGCGCTTGTGGGTGGCGGGGGCGCCGCGCCGGGTGTCGCTGTTGTCGATCACGTCGTCGTGCACGAGCGCGCAGGCCTGGAGGAACTCCAGGGACGCGGCCGCGCGGATCATCCTGGCGTCGCCCTCGGCCCCGCCCGCGCCGCGCCACCCCCAGTAGGCGAAGGTGGGACGCAGCCGCTTGCCGCTGGAGACGATCGCCTCCAAGGAATCCATGGCGGGGGCCAGCTCGGGGCCGATCTCCAGCAGCCGGACACGGTGTTCGGCGCAGAAGTCGGACAGTTCGCGGTCCACGTCGGAACGGATGACGGACACGGCTGAAAAGGCAGTAGAAGGGGCCATACCCAGCAGGTTAGTCCCTGGTCGAGAGGGTAGGGGCCCGGGTGTTCGGCGGCCGGGCAAGGGTGTGAGGGCCGGTTCCCGGTGATGGAATTCTCGGTGTCCGAAATGTGGACAAGTCGTGATGCGGGCGCACCCCTCGGAGTGGGGTCTCGGATCAGCGAAAACCCGCCATAATAGGGACTTTTGGTTCAGATCTGGGTCGAACAGGAGGTTTCCGGTAAAAATCCCCCTGTCTCACATGATGGTACGTGAGACGATGTCGCCGATAGGTATCTTGAAACATGAGATGAGGTGTCCGCGAATCGGAGGTCCTGGCCTAGGGTGGAAAGCATGCTCGCTGCACCCACGCGCCTCGTGGCGCCCCGAGGCCCGGCCCCCAGGCCGCGCCATATCCGAGACCTGCTCGACTCGGGCGAGCCGCTGTTCTCCTTCGAGTTCTTCCCGCCCCGCAACGCCCGTTCGCAAGAGCGTCTGTGGCGGGCCATCCGGGAGATCGAGGCGCTGGGTCCCTCGTTCGTCTCCGTCACCTACGGAGCCGGCGGCGGTACCCGCGACCTCACGGTGGAGACCACCGAGCGCATCGCCACCGACACCACGCTGATGCCGGTCGCGCACATGACGCTGGTCGACCACTCCGTCGCCGAGTTGCGCCACCTCATCGGTCGCCTGTGCGACGCGGGTGTGTCCAACATGCTGGCCGTGCGCGGTGACCCGCCCGGCGACCCCGACGGCGCGTGGGTCCAGCACCCGGAGGGACTCACCTACGCGGAGGAACTGGTCCGCCTGCTCAAGGAGAGCGGCGACTTCTCCGTGGGCGTGGCCGCCTTCCCCTACAAGCACCCGAGATCGGCCGACGTCGAGGTCGACACCGACCACTTCGTGCGCAAGTGCCGGGCGGGCGCCGACTACGCCATCACCCAGATGTTCTTCGACGCCGAGGACTACCTACGGCTGCGCGACCGGGTGGCCGCCCGGGGCTGTGACATCCCGATCATCCCCGAGGTGTTCCCGGTGGTGAAGACGGCCTCGATCCGGCGCTCGGAGATGCTGTCGGGCGCCCCGTTCCCGCGTGCGCTGGCCGAGCGTTTCGAGAGCTTCGGCGACGACGCCGAGGCGGTGCGGGCGTTCGGGATCGAGCACGCCCAGAAGATGTGCGAGCGGCTGCTGGCGGAGGGCGCGCCGGGCATCCACTTCATCACCTTCAACCAGTCCACGGCCACCAGGGAGATCTACCGGGAGATCGCTCCGGAGCGGCAGGGGCCGTCAGCGGCAGACGCGCGGCCATGATCGAGAAGGGCTGGTCCGGGCTCCCCGGGAAGGAGAACGGGTCCAGCACCTCGACGAACCCGCACGAGCGGTAGAGGTGGCGTGCCGCCGAAGGGCCCGAACGCGTGGACAACACGGCCGTGCGTTCGGGCCTTCCCTCGCACAGTCGGTGCAGCATGCGGCGGCCGATGCCCAGGTTCTGGGCGTCGGGGTGTACGTGCACCTCGGCGATCTCCAGGGGGTCGCTCAGATAGCGCTTGAGGTGGCCCCGCCGCCCCCGGACGCGCATACCCGTGGTGACGACGTCGTGCCACCACTGGCCACTCGCACCGTGGAAGGCGTAGGCGAATCCCACCGCGCGCTCGTCCTGGACGGCCAGGATGGCGCGGAACCCCGGATAGCGGGTGTGACCGTGCATGACGGAGGCCCGGCCCGGCAACTGTTCCGGGGGTG
The DNA here is from genome assembly GCF_053615935.1 of Nocardiopsis sp. NPDC055879. Taxonomy (NCBI): domain Bacteria; kingdom Bacillati; phylum Actinomycetota; class Actinomycetes; order Streptosporangiales; family Nocardiopsidaceae; genus Nocardiopsis; species Nocardiopsis sp. NPDC055879. Next base: position 26,408 of record NZ_JBSHCT010000009.1, on the reverse strand, counting down.
GTCGCATGGCGGCCTCGTAGACCTCCAAAAGCGCCGGAACGACGTGCGCGAAGGCGCCGGGGGCGAGTTCACGTAACTCGGTGTCGACTGCCACGGGTCCAGAGTAGGCGGTGGCACCGCCGTTCGACCTGGTTTTCCCGGGGCCGATGCGCCCGTTGTTCCCCCCGGCTCTCCTTGACGCTCCGCGCGTGGGGGTGTTAACTGGTGTCTATCGAACAGGAGTTCGATACGCCCGCCGATGTGCGGGTGAGGCGAGGCCGGGTCGGGGAGGGGAAGCCCTTACCCGGCCTCGTCGTACGTTCCGGCCGCCGCCCGACCGGGCCGGACCCACGAAGAGCCGGGTGCCGCCCTTTCGGACGGCACCCGGCTCTTCGTGAGTGATCGTGCTTGTTTCGCGCCCGGGGTCAGAAGGCGTCGACGGCGCGGCGGGCCTCGGGGTCGAGGACGCCCCAGTTGATGAGCTCCTCGGTGAGGTCGCCTGGGGACTTGTCGTAGATGACCGCGAGTGAGCGCAGGTCCTCCTGGCGGATGGACAGCACCCGCCCGTTGTAGTCACCCCGCTGACTCTGGATGGTGGCGACGTAGCGGGAGAGAGGACCGGCCTTCTCCTGCGGGAGCTGCTGCATACGCTCCAGGTCGATCACCAACTTGGGTGTCGGGCCGAGCGGAGTGGGCGCGGCGCCGCCGGGCAGCAGCTCCGACATCGGCACGCCGTAGAAGTCGGCGAGCTCGGCCAGCTTCTGGACGGTGACGGCGCGGTCGCCGCGCTCGTAGGAGCCCACCACGACGGCCTTCCAGCGTCCGTGGGACTTCTCCTCCACTCCGTGCAGGGAAAGGCCCTGTTGGGTGCGGATGGCACGCAGTCGCGCACCGAGGGACTTGGCGTATTCGGATGGCATCTTTTTGTCGCTCCCGGCCGTGACGGTGGCTGGCGTGAGTGGGGGAGACGTCCGCTCGTACTCGGCGGGCCGCCTGGGCGGTCCAGCGGATGGTCACGGGGTGCAACCCCACCCGGTAGTGGTTACAGACAGTGACGGTAGAGGGGGGTCGGTGTCCAGGTCAAGCCGTTGGTGTGAAACGCGACTAATCAGTGGCCAAACCGTGCGTAGGTGAGACGCCTCTCATTTGTGGAGGGGTCGGGACGAGTGGGGCGCTCTCGGGGGTCGCAAAGCCCACTCCTGCAGGGAATTTCGTGTTTCCCACGGATTGGGTGCGATTCCGGAGTGTCATGAAATGGATACTCTTTGCTGGGCAATCCGTGGCATGTGATGTGATGAGCATCACACTTGTGCTTTCGGGGGTGGGGGCGCGCCCGAAGGTGCCGGAGTCCTCGCTGGTAGCGTGGGCCCGATCGACATCCTTTAACGACCTGTTCTGTGAGGCAGGGAAGGGGTCACTACTTTGCATGCGCGAAAACCCGCGCGGGACGACAACGAGACCGCACCTCCCGCGTCGGTGCCCGAGGTACCCGAAGGCACACGAGCCGTCCTCGACGGCAACGAGATCAACCGGGCGCTGACCCGGATCGCCCACGAGGTGCTCGAACGCACCAAGGGCGGCCAGGACGTCACCCTCCTGGGCATCCCCTCCAGAGGCGTCCCCCTCGCCGAACGCCTGGCACGACGGATCGAGCGGGTCGAGGACCTCGACGTTCCCGCCGGTTCCCTCGACATCACCATGTACCGCGACGACCTGCGGCTCGCTCCCGCCCGCGCCCTCGGCAAGACCGAGATCCCCGCCGGTGGCCTCGATGACCGCGTCGTCGTCCTCGTCGACGACGTCCTCTTCTCCGGCCGCACCGTGCGCGCCGCGTTGGACGCCCTCGGCGACCTCGGCCGCCCCCGCGCCGTTCAGCTCGCCGTCCTCGTCGACCGCGGCCACCGCGAACTGCCGATCCGCGCCGACTACGTGGGCAAGAACCTGCCCACCTCCCTTCGCGAGAGCGTCACCGTCCAACTGCGGGAGAGCGACGGCCTCGACGCCGTCCTCCTCGGGCCCTCGCCCGCCGCCACCCTCAAGGAAGGAACGCGGCCCGGTTCCCTCCAGCGCTCCGAGGACACGGAAGGGGACCTTTGATGCGCCACCTGCTCTCCGCCGGTGACCTCGATCGGGACGAGGCCACGCTCATCCTGGACACCGCCGGCGAACTCGCCCAGGTGGGGGACCGCTCCGTCAAGAAGCTCCCCACCCTGCGCGGTCGCACCGTGGTCAACCTCTTCTACGAGGACTCCACCCGTACCCGCACCTCCTTCGAACTGGCAGCCAAACGCCTGTCCGCCGACGTCATCAACTTCTCGGCCAAGGGCTCCAGCGTCTCCAAGGGGGAGAGCCTCAAGGACACCGCGCTCACCCTCCAGGCCATGGGCGCCGACGGCGTGGTCATCCGACACAGCGCCTCCGGGGCGCCCCACCGCCTGGCGAACTGGGTCGACGGCTCCGTGCTCAACGCCGGCGACGGCACCCACGAGCACCCCACCCAGGCGCTGCTGGACGCCTTCACCATGCGCGAGCGTCTGGGCCGGCTCGAAGGGCTGCGCGTGGTCGTGGTCGGCGACATCCTGCACAGCCGGGTCGCCCGCTCCAACGTCCTGCTGCTCACCACCCTGGGCGCGCACGTGACCCTGGTCGCCCCGCCCACGCTGCTGCCGGTCTCGGTGCACACCTGGCCCTGCGAGATCTCCTACGACCTCGACGAGGTACTGCCCAAGTCCGACGTGGTGATGATGCTGCGCGTGCAGGCCGAGCGCATGCACGACTCCTTCTTCCCCTCAGTGCGCGAATACAGCCGCAACTACGGCCTGGACGGCGAACGCCTGAGTCGGATGCCGCAGGAAGCCATCGTCATGCACCCGGGCCCGATGGTGCGCGGCATGGAGATCTCCGCCGAGGTCGCCGACTCGCCCCGCTGCACCGTCACCGAGCAGGTCGCCAACGGTGTCAGCCTGCGCATGGCCGTGCTCTACCTGCTGCTCGGCGGCTCCTAGCGGAACGGGTGCCCGAACACGCCACCGCGCGTTCGTCGGTCCCTCCCGCCGCCCACGAACTTCAACGAACACGAGAAAGCCGACATCTCCATGCCCGAAAACCAGGGAACCCACCTGATCCGCGGCGCACGCCCGCTCGGTGATGACCCGGTCGACCTGCTGTTCGAGAACGGCGAGATCACCGCGATCGGTCCCGACCTGCCGACCCCCGACGGGGCAGAGGTCGTGGACGTCACCGGTCTGATCGCCCTTCCCGGCCTGGTCGACCTGCACACCCACCTGCGCGAACCCGGCCGTGAGGACGCCGAGACCGTCGCCTCCGGCTCCCGCGCCGCCGCGATGGGCGGCTACACCGCCGTGCACGCCATGGCCAACACCGACCCCGTCGCCGACACCGCCGGGGTGGTCGAGCAGGTCTGGCGCCTGGGCGAGGAGGCCGGATACTGCGACGTGCGTCCGGTCGGAGCCGTCACCGTCGGTCTGGCCGGCGAACGGCTCTCCGAGATCGGCGCCATGGCCGACTCCGCCGCCCGGGTCCGGGTCTTCTCCGACGACGGCATCTGTGTCTCCGACGCGCTGCTCATGCGCCGCGCACTGGAGTACGTCAAGGCCTTCGACGGCGTCATCGCCCAGCACGCCCAGGAACCGCGCCTGACCGAGGGCGCCCAGATGAACGAGGGTCGCGTCTCGGACCGCCTCGGCCTGCCCGGCTGGCCCGCGGTCGCCGAGGAGGCGATCATCGCCCGCGACTGCCTGCTCGCCCAGCACGTCGGCTCGCGTCTGCACGTGTGCCACGTCTCCACCAAGGGCTCGGTCGACATCATCCGTTGGGCCAAGGAACGCGGCTGCGACGTCACCGCGGAGGTCACCCCCCACCACCTGATCCTCACCGACGACCTGGCCGAGAGCTACGACCCGGTCTACAAGGTCAACCCGCCGCTGCGCACCGCCGAGGACGTCCAGGCGCTGCGCGAGGGACTGGCCGACGGCACCATCGACATCGTGGCCACCGACCACGCCCCCCACCCGGTCGAGGCCAAGGAGACCGAATGGTCCACCGCCGCGATGGGCATGATCGGACTGGAGACCGCCCTCGGAGTGGTCCACAGGACCATGGTCGAGACCGGTCTGCTCACCTGGGAACAGGTCGCGGACCGCATGTCCACCGCTCCCGCCCGCATCGGTCGCGTCGGCGGGCACGGTCGTGAGCTCGCCGTCGGCGAACCCGCCAACATCGTTCTGTACGACCCCGCCGCGCCCGTCGAGGTCGACGCGGCCGCCATGGTCGGCAAGAGCGGCAACACGCCCTTCCGCGGCATGAGCCTGCCCGGTCGGATCATCGCCACGTTCCTGCGCGGCGCACCGACCGTCCTGGAAGGGAAGATCAAGTGAGTTACCAAGCCCAGGCCGGACCTGGCACGACAGAGGGGGCAAACGTGTCCGAGGAGATCGGTGGACCGGCGATTCTGGTGCTCGAGGACGGTCGCGTGTTCCACGGCCGATCCTTCGGCGCCGTCGGTGAGACCTTCGGCGAGGCCGTCTTCAACACCGGTATGACCGGCTACCAGGAGACGCTCACAGACCCCTCCTACCACCGCCAGATCGTCGTGATGACCGCCCCGCACATCGGCAACACCGGGGTCAACGACGACGATCCCGAGTCGACCCGCATCTGGGTCGCCGGCTTCGTGGTGCGCGAGCCCTCCCGCATCACCTCCAGCTGGCGCTCGAAGGGCACCCTGGACGACGAGATGCACCGCCAGGACGTGGTCGGCATCGCCCTGACCGGGACCCGCGCCCTCACCCGCCACCTGCGCGACAAGGGTGCGATGCGCGCCGCGATCAGCAGCGTCGAGACCGACCCGAAGGCGCTGCTCGCGCGCGTCCTCGAACAGCCCCCCATGGCCGGCGCCGACCTGGCGGGCCAGGTCAGCACCGACACCGCCTACGAGATCCTGCCGCCCGAGGGCGTCGAGGCCCGACACCACGTCGTCGCCGTCGACCTGGGCATCAAGTCCATGACGCCCCAGCGCCTGACCGAGCGGGGCTGCCGGGTCACCGTGGTGCCCTCCTCCACCACCGCCGAGGACATCCTCGCCCTGGACCCGGACGGCGTCTTCTTCAGCAACGGCCCCGGCGACCCCGCGGCCGCCGACGGACCCGTGAAGGCCATGCGAGGGATCCTGGACGCCGACAAGCCGCTCTTCGGCATCTGCTTCGGCAACCAGATCCTGGGCCGCGCCCTGGGCCTTGGCACCTACAAGCTGCCCTTCGGGCACCGAGGCGCCAACCAGCCGGTCATCGACACCCGTACCAAGAAGGTGGCGATCACCAGCCAGAACCACGGTTTCGCCGTGGACGCACCGCTCGACATCCCGTTCGACACCCCCTACGGCCGGGCCGAGGTCAGCCATATCGGCCTCAACGACCAGGTCGTCGAGGGCCTGCGGTTGCTGGACCGCCCCGTGTTCAGCGTCCAGTTCCACCCGGAGGCCGCCGCGGGCCCCCACGACGCCGCCGATCTCTTCGACGAGTTCGTCGACCTGATGTCCGCCCAGCCCGCACCGGCTGCCAAGTAGTAAGAGGTACAGAGCATGCCGCGCCGTAGTGACCTTTCATCCGTCCTCGTGATCGGCTCCGGCCCGATCGTGATCGGGCAGGCGGCCGAGTTCGACTACTCGGGTACCCAGGCCTGTCGCGTCCTCAAGGCCGAGGGCCTCCGGGTCATCCTGGTCAACTCCAACCCGGCCACGATCATGACCGACCCCGAGATCGCCGACGCCACCTACGTCGAGCCGATCACCACCGGGATGATCGAGAAGATCATCGCCAAGGAACGCCCCGACGCGCTCCTGCCGACGCTGGGCGGACAGACCGCGCTCAACGCCGCCGTGGCCCTGGACGAGGCCGGGATCCTGGCCAAGTACGACGTCGAACTCATCGGCGCCAACATCGAGGCCATCCAGTCCGGTGAGGACCGCGAGACCTTCAAGGGCATCGTGGAGCGCATCGGCGGCGAGTCCGCGCGTTCGCGCATCTGCCACACCATCCAAGAGTGCCTGGACGCCGCCGAGGACCTGAACTACCCCGTGGTGGTCCGCCCCTCCTTCACCATGGGCGGCGCCGGCTCCGGCTTCGCCCACGATGAGAACGATCTGCGCCGCATCGCCGGCCAGGGACTGGCTCTCTCCCCGACCACCGAGGTGCTCCTGGAGGAGTCCATCCTCGGTTGGAAGGAGTACGAGCTGGAGCTGATGCGCGACGCCAAGGACAACGTGGTCGTCGTCTGCTCCATCGAGAACCTCGACCCCATGGGCGTGCACACCGGTGACTCCATCACCGTGGCCCCCGCCATGACCCTGACCGATCGCGAGTACCAGGAACTCCGCGACATCGGCATCGCGGTCATCCGCGAGGTCGGCGTGGACACCGGCGGCTGCAACATCCAGTTCGCCGTCCACCCCGAGACCGGCCGGATCATCGTCATCGAGATGAACCCGCGGGTGTCCCGTTCCTCGGCCCTGGCCTCCAAGGCCACCGGCTTCCCGATCGCCAAGATCGCCGCCAAGCTCGCCATCGGCTACACGATGGACGAGATCCCCAACGACATCACCAAGGAGACCCCGGCCAGCTTCGAGCCCACGCTCGACTACGTCGTGGTCAAGGTGCCCCGCTTCGCCTTCGAGAAGTTCCCCGGCGCCGACCCCGGCCTGACCACCACCATGAAGTCGGTGGGCGAGGCCATGGCGATGGGCCGATCCTTCCCTGAGGCGCTCCAGAAGGCCATGCGCTCCCTGGAGAAGTCCGGGGTGGGCCTGACCTGGGCGGGCGAGCCCGGCGACAAGGACGATCTCGTGCGCGAGGCCGCCCGACCCACCGAGCACCGTCTGCGCCAGGTCCAGCAGGCCCTGCGCGCCGGGGCCACCGTCGAGGAACTGCACGAGTCCACCAGGATCGACCCGTGGTTCCTGGACCAGATGCTGCGTCTGGAGGAGGCCGCGCGCACCCTGGCCGCCGCGTCCAAACTCGACGCCGCGCTGCTGCGCGAGGTGAAGGGACTCGGCTTCTCCGACCTCCAGATCGGTGAGATCACCGGCAAGTCCGAGGACGTCGTGCGCGAACTCCGACACGCCCTGGGCATCCACCCCGTCTACCTGACCGTGGACACCTGCGCCGCCGAGTTCGAGGCCGAGACGCCGTACCTGTACTCCAGCTACGACGAGGAGACCGAGGTCCCCACCGGGGACAAGCCCAAGATCATCATCCTGGGATCGGGACCCAACCGCATCGGCCAGGGCGTGGAGTTCGACTACTCCTGCGTCCACGCCTCCTTCGCGCTCTCCGACGCCGGGTTCGAGACCGTCATGGTCAACTGCAACCCCGAGACCGTCTCCACCGACTACGACACCAGCGACCGGCTCTACTTCGAGCCGCTCACACTGGAGGACGTCCTGGAGGTCGTGCGCGCCGAGCAGGCCGCCGGACCGGTCGTCGGGGTCATCGTCCAGCTCGGCGGTCAGACCCCGCTGGGCCTGGCCCGACGTCTCAAGGACGCCGGAGTGCCCATCATCGGCACCAGCCCGGAGGCCATCGACCTGGCCGAGGACCGCGGCGAGTTCGGCAAGGTCCTGGACGCCGCCGGCCTCCCCGCGCCCAAGTACGGCACCGCCTACTCCTTCGAGCAGGCCAAGGTCGCGGCCGACGAGATCGGCTACCCGGTCATGGTCCGACCCTCCTACGTGCTGGGCGGCCGCGGCATGGAGATCGTCTACAGCGAGGCGATGCTCGCCGACTACATCGAGCGCAACGCCGAGGTCAGCCCCGAACACCCGGTGCTGATCGACCGCTTCCTCGACGACGCCATCGAGATCGACGTCGACGCCCTCTACGACGGCAAGGACCTCTACCTGGGCGGCGTCATGGAGCACATCGAGGAGGCCGGCATCCACTCCGGCGACTCCGCGTGCACCCTGCCCTCCATCACGCTGGGCAGCGAGGACATCGAGCGCATCCGCTACTCCACCGAGGCCATCGCCCGCGGCACCGGGGTGCGGGGACTGCTCAACGTCCAGTACGCGCTCGCCTCGGGCGTCCTCAACGTCCTGGAGGCCAACCCGCGCGCCTCCCGGACGGTGCCGTTCGTGTCCAAGGCCACCGCGGTCCCGCTGGCCAAGGCCGCCGCCCGGGTCATGGCCGGCAGCAGCATCGCCGAACTGCGCGCCGAGGGCATGCTGCCCTCCAAGGGCGACGGTGGCGACCTGCCCGCCGACGCACCGGTCTCCGTCAAGGAGGCGGTGATGCCGTTCAACCGCTTCATCGACAAGCACGGTGAGGGCGTCGACACCATCCTCGGCCCGGAGATGCGCTCCACCGGTGAGGTCATGGGCCTGGACGTGGAGTTCGGGGCGGCCTTCGCCAAGTCCCAGCTCGCGGTCAACAGCTCGATGCCCACCCGGGGCAAGGTGTTCGTGTCGGTCGCCAACCGGGACAAGCGCTCGATGATCTTCCCGGTCAAGCGCCTGGCCGACCTCGGCCTGGAGATCCTGGCCACCGAGGGCACCGCCGTCGTCCTGCGCCGCAACGGCGTGCGCGCCACCGTGGTGCGCAAGCACAGCGCGGGCCCCGGCCCCGACGGCGAGCGCACCATCGTGCAGCTCATCCACGACGGGGAGGTCGACCTCATCGTCAACACCCCGTTCGGCAGCGCCGGGCAGGCCGGACCACGTCTGGACGGCTACGAGATCCGTACCGCCGCGATCGTCCGGAACGTTCCCAGCGTCACCACGGTCCAGGGTCTGGCCGCCGCGGTGCAGGCCATCGAGGCCGGTGTGCGCGGGGACGTGGGGGTGCGCTCCTTGCAGGAGCACGCCCGAGCGCTCACGGCGAGTCGCGAGGACTCCTAGGCTGTAGCGGAGCGTCCGGGTGCCGTGGGAACACCCCCGCGGCACCCGGACCGTACCGCCGCGAGTCCAGAGAGGCTGCCACCACAGATGAGCGACAACGGACCGGTGCAGGTCAGGTGCCCCGTGCTGAACGTGCGCAGGGTGGACGCCTACTACGCCATCACCGTCGTCGCCCCGGGTATAGCCGAGCGCTTCCGTTCCGGGCAGTTCGTCTCGGTGACGGTGGGCGGCGACCATTCCAGCACGTTGCTGCGTCGCCCCTTCGCCATCCACGACGTCAAACCCGACTACGGCGGAACCGTGGAGTTCCTGTTCGCGGTGCGCGGTACCGGCACCGCCTGGCTGGCCGAACGAAGATCGCGCGACCTGCTCGACGTGGTGGGCCCGCTGGGTCGGCCCTTCCCCCTGCCCCGGGATCCCGTCAACTGCGTGCTGGTGGGCGGGGGATCGGGGAGCGCCCCGCTGTTCCCACTGGCGCAGTCGCTGCGTCGGCGCGGCTGCCGGGTGGACTTCGTCCTGGGCGGTGCCTCGGCCGATCGGGTGTTCAGCGCGATCACCGCCCGCCGGATCGCGGAGACCGCGGAGTTCACCACCGACGACGGTTCCTTCGGTACCCGCGGACGGGTCACCGACGTCCTCGGTCGGGTGATCGAGGACGCCCGCTCCGACGCCGTGTACGCCTGTGGACCCATGCCGATGCTGCGCGCCGTCACCCAGGTGGCCGGCAAGCACGGCGTCCCCGTGCAGGTCGCGGTCGAGGAGACCATGGCCTGCGGCATCGGGATCTGCATGACCTGTGTGATCCCGGTGGTGGGAGAGGACGGGATCACGCGGATGGTGCGGTCCTGCGTGGACGGCCCCGTCTTCCGGGGCGAACGGGTGCGGTTCGACGACGTGGGCACCATCCCCTTCGACGCCTTGGGCGCACCCGGTTGGAAGGGGTCGGGGGCCGCCGGCACGGCGGAGTCGACCCGTGACATCGCCTGACCGGCAATGATGAGTCACCCCAGGTCCCGGGCGCGGGTCGTCCGGGCGACCACGAGCGAGCGAAGACACGTGAACGCAGACCTCAGGACCCGACTCGGATCCCTGGAACTCCCCAACCCGGTGGTGACCGCCGCCGGGTGTGCGGGCTCGGGACGGGAGCTGGCGCAATTCTTCGACGTGGCGGAGATCGGCGCCATCACCACCAAGTCCTTGATGTTGGAGCCGCGGGCGGGCCGCCCGGCCCCGCGTATGGCGGAGACCCCCAGCGGGATGCTGAGCACCATCGGCCTTCAGGGGCCCGGCGTGGACGTGTTCCTCGAACGCGACCTGCCGTGGCTGCTGTCCCGGGGCGGCCGGGCGATCGTGTCCATCGCGGGCTCGGGGGTGGGGGAGTTCGGTGAGCTGGCCCGCCGGGTCTCGGACGCCGAAGGGGTGGCCGCCATCGAGGTGAACCTGTCCTGCCCCGACCCGACCGACCCCGCCGGACGACACTTCGCCGACGACCCGGCCCAGGCCGCCGCGGTGGTGCAGACGGTGCGCTCGCACGCCCGATCCGATCTGCCCGTGCTGGCCAAGATCGCGGTGGACGTCCCGGACGTGCTGAAGCTGGCCGAGGCCTGCGTCGGCGCCAGGGCCGACGGACTGACCATGATCAACACCCTGCGGGGCATGAGCGTGGACACCCGCACGTTGCGTCCCGCGGTGACCGGTGGGATGGGCGGACTCTCCGGACCGGCGATCCGTCCGCTGGCCGTGGGATGCGTCTATCGGGTCCACGAGGCCTTCCCCGACGTGCCCATCGTCGGTGTCGGGGGTGTGCGCACCGGATCCGACGTGTTGGAGTTCATGGCGGCGGGCGCGAGCGCCGTGGCGGTGGGAACGGTGAACTTCTCGGACCCCTCCGCGTGCACTCGGGTCCTGCGCGAGTTCACCGAGACGCTGGAGACTCTGGGGGTGCCCAAGGCCTCGGATCTGGTGGGCGCCGCGCACCGCTCGGGGTTGTGATCCGCGGGTCACCGGGCGGCAAGGCCCTGACCGGCCTGAACAGCGTTGAGATGGCTCTGTGTGGCTGAACGGGCGCGCCCGGCATCCAGAGCAGGGATCAGGGGGAACAGCCGCCTACGGCCGACTGGAAGGCCGTTACGGGGAAGTGACGCGGGTCGGGTGCATGAAGCGCTCGATCCAGGGAATCGCACACCATGCGGTGTGCACATGACAGTGGATGTGCATTCGTAAGCACGTTCGTAAGAACGGCGGACGAGTGCCGGACCCCGGGCTCCGGCCGGGTCACACGATTGGAGAGACCGACATGACCGCTCCTTCCGCGCCCATCGCCGTCGCGATCGATGCCGGCGACATCGAGACCGCGGCCACTTGGGCGTCCGCCGTCGCACCGCACGTCAGCACGGTGAAGGTGGGCCTGGAGCTGTACCTGCGCTACGGGCCCGAGGTGATCAGCGCCGTACGCGGGGCCAACCGCGTCGGTGTCTTCCTCGACCTGAAGCTGTACGACATCCCCGCCACCGTGGCCGGTGCGGCGCGCAGCGTGGCGGGGCTGCGGCCCTCGATCCTGACCGTGCACGCGAGCGGGGGAGCGGACATGGTCCGAGCGGCGGTCGAGGCCGCCCCGGACACCAAGATCGCGGCGGTGACGGTGCTCACCTCCATGAACGAGACGGATCTGGAGCAGGTGGGGCTGCTCGGTCCGGCACGGGACGCGGTCCGTCGCCTGGCGGCGCTCTCGGTGGGCGCGGGAGCGCGCGCACTGGTGTGTTCGCCTCAGGAAGTGGCGGCGGTCCGCGCAGAGGTGGGCCCGGACATCACCCTCATCACGCCGGGCGTGCGCCCGGCCGGTGCGGACAAGGGTGACCAGTCCCGGGTCGCGACTCCGGAGGAGGCGATCGAGGCAGGGGCGGACCTTCTCGTCATCGGTCGCCCGATCACCCGTGCCGCGGACCCCGGTGCGGCGGCGGCCTCCATCGCGGCGGCCGTACGGCGTGCCGGGGCCCGTGTCTGAAATCCGGTGGCCGGTCCCGGAACCGCTGTGCTGCGCGGATCCGGAACCGGCCGCACGGATCGCCCTCCGGATCTTCGCATTCGTCCCATCACGCACAGTTGCGGGTCACAGACGGTGATCAAATAGGCGTGTCCGAAACCCCATTGCCGTGGCGAAGAGTGACCCGGGTCACCCCTGTGTGACCTGCGCTGGTCGTGCGCTTCGCCTGCTCGGCAATCGGGACGAAAGTCCTGGTTTTCGTACCTGCACGCAATTGGTCGACTACTCTGGGTAGTTCCTTCAACGAAATAGCCTCTGAAAGGGCACTTTACGTTGCCTAACAGGGGTCGGACCTACTAACTTTCGCAGGCGTCCGCCCTCTACAAACGAGTAGAAATCCGAGGTGACCCGGCGTGGCCCTTCCTCCCCTCACACCCGAGCAGCGCAGCGCGGCTCTCGAGAAAGCCGCCAAGGCCAGAAAAGAGCGCGCTGAGGTCAAGAACAAGCTGAAGAACGGCGGCATCTCGCTGTCCGAGGTGCTTTCCAACGGCCTCAAGGACGACGTCATCGGCAAGATGAAGGTTTCGGCTTTGCTGGAATCCCTCCCCGGTGTCGGCAAGGTCCGCGCGAAGCAGATCATGGAGCGGCTCAACATCGCTGAGTCGCGCCGTGTCCGGGGTCTGGGCACCAACCAGCGTGCCGCCCTGGAGAGCGAGTTCGGTGACCTCACCAAGTAGCTCGGAAGTACGGAGCAGATAGCCGAACACCGGACGTCGCGTCCCCCACAGACGCGTGACGAGCCCCCGCATCCGGTGGGGTCTCATCGGTGGGAAGCGTGATCCGAGGCCGCGGCCGACGGGCAAGGAGTGGACCCCAGGTCACACTCCGTCCATCGCGCCGCGGCCTCGGTGGTATAAAGGGATCTCCCGCGACCGTACGCGGCCCGCCCACCGGCGGCCGCGTGAGCCGCCCGCGCGGTACCGTGCCGGACCTGGCCGGTCCCGGCGGACCGGTGGCCCACCGCGCGGCGAACACGCCGAATGGAATCCTGATCTACATGCCTGCGCAGAACGCGGACCCCGCCCGCCCCGTCGCGAAACGGCTGACCGTGCTGTCCGGACCCTCGGGCGTTGGCAAGAGCACCGTCGTCGCGCACCTGCGAGAGGTCGACCCCGACGTGTGGCTGTCGGTCTCGGTGACCACCCGTGCCCCCCGCCCCGGCGAACACGACGGTGTCCAGTACCACTTCGTCTCCGACGAGGAGTTCGACCGCCTCGTCGCCGAGAACCAACTGCTCGAATGGGCGGAGTTCGCCGGCAACCGCTACGGCACCCCGCGTGGCCCGGTCCAGGAACGCCTGGACTCCGGCACCCCCGTCCTGCTGGAGATCGAACTCCAAGGCGCCCGACAGGTCCGCGAGTCCATGTCCGACGCCCTGCACGTCTTCCTCGCCCCGCCCTCCTGGGAGGAGCTGGTGCGCAGGCTCTCCGGTCGCGGCACCGAGAGCGAGGAGGTCATCCAGCGCAGGCTGGAGGTGGCCAAGGTCGAACTCGCCGCGGAGAAGGAATTCGACACGACCCTGGTCAACACGTCCGTACAGGACGTGTGCGACGAGCTGCTAGCGTTGATGACCGCGCCCAAGGTGTGATAATTGGGGTGACAGCGGCCGCGCCGAACATCGGTGGTGGCGCACACCCGCCTCACCGGGCCCCGAGAACCATTCCATCCAATCAACGTCACGGCTTGTCGACGAGCCGGAGACCGTCCCTGGGGGTAACAAAGTGGCTGGTACCGAGCCCGTCGCCGAAGGCATCACCAACCCGCCGATCGACGACCTGCTGGAACTGGTGGACAGCAAGTACAGCCTGGTCACCATGGCCTCGAAGCGGGCCCGCCAGATCAACGCCTACTACGCCCAGCTGGGCGAGGGCCTGCTGGAGTACGTCGGACCGCTGGTGGAGACCCAGGTCCAGGAGAAGTCCCTGTCCATCGCCCTGCGCGAGGTCAAGTCCGGTCTGCTCACCGCGGAGCCCTACGAGGGCATCTGACCCGAGTACGTGCCCGAGTACCACGGCGCCCGTCGCACACCCCGCCAGGGGCGTGCGACGGGCGCCTCCTGGTAGAACAACTGGTGTGAGTGACACAGAGAACGTTCCCCAGGTGGTCCTCGGCGTCGGCGGTGGCATCGCCGCCTACAAGATCTGCGAGCTCCTGCGCCGACTGACCGAGTCCGGCCACCGAGTCCGTGTCGTGCCCACCGAAGCCGCCCTGCGCTTCGTCGGAGAGCCCACCTGGGCGGCCCTGTCCGGGCAGCCCGTCGAGACCGGTGTGTGGGACCGGGTGCACGAGGTTCCGCACGTGCGCATCGGCCAGTCCGCGGACCTGGTGTTCGTCGCCCCGGCGACCGCCGACATCATGGCCAAGGCCGCCGCCGGGATCGCCGACGACCTGCTGACCAACACCCTGCTCACCGCCCGCTGTCCGGTCGTGTTCGCCCCGGCGATGCACACCGAGATGTGGGAACACCCCGCCACCCGGGCCAACGTGGCCACGCTGCGTTCGCGCGGCGCCATCGTCCTCGACCCGGCCGTGGGCCGACTGACCGGCGTCGACACCGGCCGAGGTCGACTCCCCGAACCCGCCGAACTGTTCGAGGCCGCCCGCCTGGTCCTGCGTCGTGGGACCGCCGAACCCGACCTGGCCGGTCGCCGCGTGCTCATCTCCGCGGGCGGTACCCGCGAGGCCATCGACCCGGTGCGCTTCATCGGCAACCACTCCTCGGGACGGCAGGGCTACGCGCTGGCCCGCACCGCCGCGGCGCGCGGCGCCGACGTCACCCTGGTGGCCGCCAACGTCTCCCTGCCCGACCCGGCCGGCGTGAGCCTGGTGCGGGTGTCCTCGGCGCTGGAACTGGCCGAGGCCATGGAGGCCGAACGCGCGGCGGCGGACATCGTGGTGATGACCGCGGCCGTCGCCGACTTCCGTCCGGTCGACAGCGCCGCGTCCAAGATCAAGAAGTCCGGCGCGGCCCCGGCCCCGCTCGAACTGGTCGAGAACCCCGACATCCTCGCCGGTCTGGTCACCACCCGGGAGAGGGAGGGCACCGACCAGACCATCGTGGGGTTCGCCGCCGAGACCGACGACGTGATCGCCAACGGCCGCGCCAAGCTGGCCCGCAAGGGTTGCGACCTGCTCGTGGTCAACCAGGTCGGTGGTGGACGCGCCTTCGGCACCGAGGACAACCAGGCGACCGTCCTGGGCGCCGACGGCACCGTGGTGGACATCCCCACCGGTCCCAAGGAGGACCTCGCCGACCGTGTGTGGGACCTGGTGGTGGAACGTTCGCCGGGGCGGACCCCCTGAGAGAGGGCGTGCTCGAACACCGGTGGGAATCCGGTCTCCTTCGAGGTGGACGCGTGAAAATCCCCATGTCGTTACGCTAGATTCCTACCGCCGAGTACGTCACACTTCGAACGGGCCCTGTGTGCGACCTGCCAGGTCGACCAACGGGCGACCGTCCCCACTGGTCCCGTTACAGTGGACGAATAACCAACCCCGTCGGTCGGCATTGACCGCCCTCGGCGCGAAGCCGGGGCGAGCCGGACCGCACCGACCATGTCAGCCAGCAGCCGCTGCAAGGAGTCACGCAACGTGTCCCGCCGCCTTTTCACCTCCGAGTCCGTCACCGAAGGCCATCCCGACAAGATGGCCGACCAGATCAGTGACGCGATCCTCGACGCGATGCTCACCACCGACCCCGGCAGCCGGGTCGCGGTCGAGACGCTGATCACCACCGGTCAGGTCCACATCGCGGGTGAGGTCACCACTCAGACCTACGTCGACATCCCCGCCATCGTGCGCGAGAAGATCCTCCAGATCGGATACGACTCCTCCGCCAAGGGGTTCGATGGTGACTCCTGCGGGGTCAACGTCTCCATCGACGCGCAGTCCCCCGACATCGCCCAGGGCGTCGACACCGCCTACGAGGCGCGTGTCGAGAACGAAGAGGACGCCCTCGACCGTCAGGGCGCGGGCGACCAGGGTCTGATGTTCGGCTACGCCAACCGTGAGACCCCCGAGCTCATGCCGTTGCCCATCAAACTGGCGCACGCGCTCTCGGAGCGGCTCGCGAGTGTTCGGCGGGACGGCACGGTGCCCTACCTGCGCCCCGATGGCAAGACCCAGGTCACCGTCGAATACGAGGGCCAGACCCCGGTCCGGCTGGACACCGTGGTGGTCTCCAGCCAGCACTCCGCCGACATCAACCTTGAGGAGATGCTGACCCCGGACATCCGGGAGCACGTCATCGAACCGGTCGTGGCCGCCTACGGCCTGGACTCCGACGACTACCGCCTCCTGGTCAACCCGACCGGTCGCTTCGAGATCGGCGGCCCGATGGGCGACGCCGGTCTGACCGGCCGCAAGATCATCGTCGACACCTACGGCGGCTACGCCCGCCATGGAGGCGGCGCCTTCTCCGGCAAGGACCCGTCGAAGGTGGACCGTTCGGCCGCCTACGCCACCCGCTGGGTCGCCAAGAACATCGTCGCCGCCGAACTGGCCGAGCGCGTGGAGGTCCAGGTGGCCTACGCGATCGGCAAGGCGCACCCGGTCGGCGTGTTCCTGGAGACCTTCGGTACCGAGCGGGTCGCCCCGGAGCTGATCGAGAAGGCCGTCAAGGAGGTCTTCGACCTGCGTCCGGCCGCCATCGTGCGCGACCTGGACCTGCTGCGTCCGATCTACTCCAACACCGCCGCCTACGGTCACTTCGGCCGTGAGCTCAAGGAGTTCACCTGGGAGAGCACCGACCGGGCCGCCGCGCTGCGGTCCTTCGTCGGCGCCTAGGGCTCCCCGAGGGGGCGTGTGACCGGTCGCGGTCACACGCCCCCTCGTCGCGTCCGCGGACATTTCCCTGCATGCCTCCCACACTCGACGACTACACAGTGTTACAAAATAGGTGCTTTGAGTCATCGACGTGATGCTTCGCGAGGGAGAACACCATGGCCGTGTCATCGGCGGTGTCCGCGGTCGGACTGGCCGCACTGATCGCTCTTCCCGGGCAACCGGCCCCGGACGAGGAGGGGCCGGTGCCCGGAGCGGGGAGTCTGCACGTCACCGTCGGCGAGCGCTCCGAGGAACGACTCCAGGTCGGTGACCGGGTCGAGTACACCATCAGGGTGCGCAACGCCGGCTACGAGGCCGTACCCGACGCCCAGATCGTGCAGTTCCTACCGAAGTCGCTGCGTTACGTCTCCGGGGCCCCCGAAGGCGTCGAGGAGGGCCGGGCCGTGTGGGAGCGTCCACTGGAGCCGGGACAGCGCGACGTCCTCACCGTGACCGCCGAGGTCACCGCCCTGCCCGAGCGTGGCGTACAACCGGTCTCCACCGTCT
The DNA here is from genome assembly GCF_053615935.1 of Nocardiopsis sp. NPDC055879. NCBI lineage: Bacteria > Bacillati > Actinomycetota > Actinomycetes > Streptosporangiales > Nocardiopsidaceae > Nocardiopsis > Nocardiopsis sp. NPDC055879. The sequence continues at coordinate 9,147 of NZ_JBSHCT010000009.1, read as the reverse complement.
GCATGCGCCCCGCCGCCGACGCGCGACTCGCCTCCTGTACCGCCAGCGTCCACCGAGTGCACCATGAGCCGCCCCCGGTCTGGGTGGCCGCCGGCGTGGCGCTGGTGGTGGCCCTGGCCACGGGCGTCGGCGGTTACCTGCGCTACCGGGGTACACGCCGGCCACGGGTCGAACCGGAACCGCCCAACGACCACACCCCGGAGCCCACACCCGAGGTCGGGACCACCCCCGGCCACGCGCCCGTCTTCCACCTGGACTCACACCGCTGAGGGGTGGGGCGAACCGATCGATGGATTTACCCGGTTTTCCGTACGCTTGACCGAATGGTCGTTGCTCTGGGTAGTCGATATAGCACGATCTGTGTATGAATTGTTGCTCTAAGTACGTGTCCGAGGCGTTCAAGACCACGGTTGGTGCTCGCAGTCTGATCCGAATGGCGGCCGTCTCCGTCGGCACCGTGATCGTCGTACCCCTCTTGTGGGGGACGACCCCGGTGCTCGCCGACGACGTCGAGTATGTCGAGCGGCCGAGTACCCGACCACTGGACCCGGTGGAGAAGGACGTCCTGGACCGGGTTCGGATCGAGTCACCCTCGGAGACCGCGAACACGTTCCCAGAGCGGGAATCGGTCGAGGCGGAACCGGACGATCTTCAAACCGATCGCTCGGTGCGGGACTCCGAGTCCCAAGGCGCCCAAAAAGAGAGTCGGGAAGAGAACGGGGACGGCGGTTACGAGGGGTACTACCCCGAGCCCGAGCCTGAACCGGAGCCTGAGCCTGAACCGGAGCCCGAGCCCGAGCCTGAACCGGAGCCCGAGCCTGAACCGGAGCCCGAGCCCGAGCCCGAGCCCGAGCCTGAACCGGAGCCCGAGCCGGAGCCCGAGCCGGAGCCGGAGCCCGAGCCGGAGCCGGAGCCCGAGCCGGAGCCCGAGCCGGAGCCCGAACCGGAGCCCGAACCGGAGCCGGAGCCCGAGCCCGAACCGGAGAAGCCGGTTCTCGCACAGACCGGAGCCTCCGTGGCGATCCCGGCACTGGGCGGGCTGTTGACCTCCGTCGCCGGTATCGGCGCGATGTTCCTGGGACGCCGTCGAGGCCCCGAGAAGCAGCGCGACTAGAGAACGCTTCCCGAACACCGCAAACGAGAACGGGCCGCACCCCCGGTGAGAGGGGGCGCGGCCCGTTCGCGTGTCCTCGCGGTGAGGTGCCTCAGCTCATGTCGTCGAGGGCCTTCTCGGCCTCGGCGAGCCAGGAACGACGTGCCTCCAGGGCGGCCTCGTTCTCCTTGATCCGACGCTCGTCACCGGCGGCCCGAGCCTTCTCCAGCTTGGCCTCCAGGCCCTGGATCGCCGTCGACAGCTGGTCGACGGTGTCCTTGGCGCGAGCGCGGGCCTCGGGGTTGGTGCGGTCCCACTCGGCCTCCTCGGCCCGGCGCACACCGTCCTCGATCTGCCGGAAAGCGCCCTCCAACTTGTCGCGGGTGTCGCGCGGCAGCTCACCCGCCTCCTCCCAGGCCTCCTGGAAGTCACGCAGCCGGGCGCGTGCACGACGCGGGTTCGAGATGCCGGGGATCTCCGCCTTGGCCTCGGCCAGGATCTTCTCCTTGGCGTCGGCGTTGACCCTCAGTTCGGCGTCACGCTCGGCGAAGGTGGCGTTGCGCGCGTCGAAGAAGGTGTCCTGGGCGGCCTTGAAACGCGCCCACAGCTTGTCCTCGCTCGTCCGGTCGGCGCGGCCGCTGGCCTTCCAACGCTGCATCAGGTCCCGGTAGGCGCGGGCGGTGGGCCCCCACTCGGTGGAACTCGACAGAGCCTCGGCCTCGGCGACGATCTGCTCCTTGTCGGAGCGCACCCCTTCGCGCTGCTGGTCCAGGTTGGCGAAGTAGGCCTTGCGCCGCTTGGAGAAGGAGTTGCGTGCCGCCGACATGCGCTTCCACAGCGCCTGCTCGGTGGGGCGGTCGGCCCGAGGGGCCTTCTTCCACTCCTCGATCAGCTGGAGCATGCGCTCGCCACCGGACTTCCAGTGGGTCGTCTCGGCGGCGACGCGCTCGGCCTCTGCGACGATGCGCTCCTTGACCTGGCGGGCCTGGCCGCGGGCCTGCTCCTGGGCCTGCTTCTGCTCGACCTTGCGCTCCTCAGCGCGGCCGGACAGCTTGTCCAGGCGCTTCATCAGCGAGTCCAGGTCACCGACGACGTTGGCGTCCTTGATCGAGTCACGGAGCTTGTCGATGCTGCTCATCGCGGCGGAGGCCGACAGGTCGGTGCTGCGAAGCCGCTTCTCCAGCAACCCCACCTGGGTCACCAGGGCGTCGTACTTGTTCCGGTAGAAGGCGAGAGCCTCCTCCGGAGCACCCGCCTGCCACGATCCGACGACCCTCTCGCCATCACCTGTGCGCACATAGACCGTGCCGTCGTCGTCTACGCGGCCCCAAGGGTCCGTGGTCACCGTGTCCTCCTGCTGTCGTGAACCGGGCCGGGCGGGGCCGGGTTCGGGTCGTCGCGGCGGCGTCCGGGCCTCTGCGTGAGGGGAAGGCCACCGTGTCCTGCACGATATCCCCACGCTCCGGCGGACAACGACGCGCCGTGTTCAACGTGTGAGCAGATCTTTCGGGTCTGCTTTCGTCCTCGTCCGGTCGGTCCGATCCCGCCGCCTCGGAAAAGAGACGCAGGTCGCGCGGCCCGACACGACACGACGACGGTGACCAATATGGCATTACCACGCGCTTTGGCAAAGAGCCCGGGCGTGCGGGGTGATCGAATGGTGATCAAACGCCTTCTCATATGTGCTTTTCGGTTCGCCGCCCCTCCTCGCTCTCGGTAGGCTCTCCTGGACAGGTCCGTGGCACCCGTGTCCGGGCCGACCACGCACAGACCACGAACGCTCCACGAACAGGACGACCACCGCCGTGCTCATCGCCGCTCTCCCCACCGGGCCCCTCGCCGCGAACTGCTACGTGCTCGCACCGGCCCCGGGCGGCGATTGCGTCATCGTGGACCCCGGCCAGGGGGCCACCGCCCAGGTGGACAAGGTCCTGGCCGAGCACGACCTGACCCCGGCCGCGATCCTGCTCACACACGGGCACTTCGACCACGTGTGGTCGGCCACCGAACTCGGTGAGACCCATGGAGCCCCGGTGTACCTGCACGCCGACGACCACGGTCTGCTCTCCGAGCCCGCAGCCGGAGTGGACGCCGGTTTCGCCGCCCAGTTGCAGATGCTGCTGGGCCCGGGGCCCTATCCGGTCCCGGCCGACCTGCGTGAGGTCGAGGGCGGTCAGAGCCTCACCCTGGCCGGGGTGGAGTTCGGTGTCGAGCACACCCCCGGCCACACCCCGGGCTCGGTGGTCTACACGGTGACCGCCGAGGACGGGGAGCCGGTCATGTTCGCCGGTGATCTGGTCTTCGCCGGATCCATCGGCCGTACCGATTTTCCCGGCGGCAGCACCGAGGCGATGAACCGCAGCCTGAGCAGCGCCGTTCTGAACCGCCCCGACGCCACCCGGATCCTGCCCGGGCACGGCCCGGCCACCACGGTGGAGCGCGAGCGCGCCACCAACCCCTACCTGCGCGATATCGCCGGTTGACCCGGTCTTACGCCTCGCTCGATCCCGGCGGTGTTCGAGACAGTCGGAGGAGAGCCGCATGCGCCGTATCTCGATGACCCCGGTCCGCAAGGTCAAGGGCAGCACCACCGTGGTCGCCAACTAGCGGCCGGGATCGGGCCCCGAGCCTTCGGGGGTCCGTGTGCCACTCGAACCAGGAGGCCAGGGGGCGTGGTTGGCGGTAGGATCCCAGTTGTTCAAGGGCATGCCATGCCTTCAGCCGGGCCCGGCCGCGGGCTCCCCGGCATCCTCACCCAGCCGTGTAGTTAGTGGACTTGGTAACTCATGCATCGTTACAGGACTCATTCGTGTGGTCAGCTCCGTAAGGAGCACGTCGGGCAGCAGGTGCGCCTTTCTGGCTGGGTGCACAACCGCCGGGATCTCGGTGGTCTGCTCTTCGTCGACCTGCGCGACCACTACGGCGTCACGCAGCTCATGGCTCGCCCCGAATCCCCGGTGTTCGAGGAACTCAGCCGCATCTCCAAGGAGTCGGTGATCCAGGTCACGGGTCAGGTCTCCGCGCGAAGCGCCGAGAACGTCAACCCGAACCTGCCCACCGGTGAGATCGAGATCGAGGCGGCGGAGGTGGAGATCCTTGGAACGACCGAGGAGCTTCCCCTCACGGTCTTCCCCGAGGACAACACCTCCGAAGAGCGTCGCCTGACCTACCGCTTCCTGGATCTGCGTCGTGAGCGGATGCACCGCAACGTCATGCTGCGTTCGCAGGTGGTGGCCGCCATCCGTAAGAAGATGACGGACCTGGGCTTCAACGAGTTCCAGACCCCGATCCTCACCAGCTCCAGCCCTGAGGGCGCTCGTGACTTCCTGGTCCCCTCGCGCCTTCACCCCGGTGAGTTCTTCGCCCTGCCCCAAGCGCCGCAGCAGTTCAAGCAGCTACTCATGATCGCCGGGTTCGACCGATACTTCCAGATCGCCCCCTGCTTCCGTGACGAGGACAGCCGCGCGGACCGTTCGCCCGGTGAGTTCTACCAGCTCGACGTCGAGATGAGCTTCGTCGAACAGGAGGACGTCTTCGAGGTGATCGAGAAGGTCATGACCGACGTCTTCCGCGAGTTCTCCACGGGTTGGGAGATCACTTCTCCCTACCCGCGCATCGCCTACCGGGATGCCCTGGAGTGGTACGGCACCGACAAGCCGGACCTGCGAGTGCCGATGAAGATGCTCGACGTCACCGCGCTCTTCGACAAGACCGATTTCCGCGCCTTCGCCGGCAAGAAGGTCCGTGCCCTGGCCGTGCCGGACGTGGGCGGGCAGCCGCGCAAGTTCTACGACGGCATCGGCGACTTCGCCGTCGAACAGGGCGCCAAGGGACTGGCCTGGCTCAAGGTCGGGGAGAACAACGAACTCACCGGTCCCATCGCCAAGTTCGTCACCGAAATCTCCGACGAACTGTTGACCACCCTCGGCGCCGGTCCCGGCTATGGCCTGTTCTTCTGCGCCAGTGAGGACGAGGCCGAGATCAACCGGATCATGGCTCCGGTCCGTGTCGAGGCCGGTAAGCGCGCGGGCCTGGCGGAGGAGAAGGTCTACCGCTTCTGCTGGATCGTGGACTTCCCGATGTTCGAGCGCTCCGACGAGGGCGACATCGAGTTCAGCCACAACCCGTTCTCCATGCCACAGGGCGGGATGGACGCGTTGCTCAACAAGGACCCGCTGGACATTCTGGCCTGGCAGTACGACATCGTCTGCAACGGTGTGGAGCTCTCCTCCGGCGCGATCCGGAACCACTCGCCCGAGATCATGTACGAGGCGTTCGAGATCGCCGGCTACGACAAGGACGCCGTCGAAGCCGAGTTCGGCGGCATGCTCAAGGCCCTGAAGTTCGGTGCTCCGCCCCACGGTGGCATCGCTCCCGGCATCGACCGGATCGTCATGTTGCTGGCCGATGAGCCCAACATCCGTGAAACCATCGCCTTCCCGCTCAACCAGAACGCCCAGGACCTGATGATGGGCGCCCCGGCGGCCGTCTCGGAGAAGCAGTTGAGTGACGTGCACATCCGCACGGTCATCCCTCAGGGAGACAAAAAAGGGAGTTAAATGAAGCTTTGGCTGCCGCCCTACCTCTCGATTCGTCGAACCGATGGTGGTCTCCGCATAGGGACCCTTCCACCGAACGCGTGGCACCTTGAGGAGCCACCCGAGTTCCTCATCTCGTTGCTCCAAGGCTGTATTCGGCCAAGGGAGCGTGAAGGACTGGTAGAGGCGGCAGCCGAGCTTTCCGGCTGGACACGGGCCGAATCCACAGCGGTGATCGCTGACCTGGAACAGGCCCGTGTCCTTGTCCCCGCACCCGAAGACCGTGGCCGGTACGACCGCCACGGTCTTTTCTTTCAGCTCATGGGGGTCGACGAGGGTGCGCAGGAGCGGCTCTCCGAGGTCACGGTGGGTCTGGTGGGTATGGGTGGAATAGGTACCCATGTGGCGACGCATCTGGCCGCCGCCGGGGTCGGACGTCTGGTGATGTCGGACGGTGACGTGGTGGAGTTGTCCAACCTCACCCGGCAAACGCTCTTCAAGGAGAAGGACGTCGGCCGACTCAAGGTCGACGTCGCGGCGGAAAGGCTGCTTGAACTCCGTTCGGATCTGGAAGTAGTCACGATCCCCGAATCGTTCACTTCTTCCGATCTGGCGGGACGGGTGGCCGCGCGATCGGACATCGTTCTACTGTCCGCCGACCGTCCGGCCGACGTTCACCTTGGGTCGCGGACGTCGGCGCGGGCTCCGGTCAGGTCACGGACCGACTCGTGGCTCTGGGAGCGAACGTTGACGCTTATGAGCCAGATGGGGCGATGGAGCGGATCCTTCGTGACCGTGTCCAAGGGTGGGGGGAACGCGTTGAGGTGCACCGCGCCGGTCTGGAGGTCCTCATCGAGGCTGAAGGACGCTACGACACCATTTGTTGCCTCAACGTCTTGGACCACATCGCCGATCTGCCGGCCAGTGTTCGGAGTCTTCGCACAGCACTCAAACCCGGGGGCCGTCTCGTGCTGTCGATCCCACATCCGATGAAGGATCGCGGCGGTTGGTACAAGGTCCCCGGCCCACAAGGGTGGGAGTACCGGCACTACGTCGTCGATGACTACTTCGTCGAGGGGGAATGCCTGAAGGATCGAGAGGACCGGCACGGCGAGGTCAGGATCCAAGGGATCCGAACGCACCACCGGACGCTGTCCAGGTACTTCGAAGAGTTCATCGGCCAGGGGTTTCTCATGCGTCGAGTACTGGAACCGGAGCCCGACGAGCTGATCGCGGAACGAGATCCCGTCATCTTCGACAAGTCGAGCCGCATCCCGTACTTCCTGGTCATGGTCCTGGAGAGGGGGCGCGATGCGTGACGAGATCTTCGTGGACCGGACCCGGGTGGGCGACTTCGTCTTCGATGAGGGTGTGGCGGACGTCTTCGACGACATGCTGGACCGCAGCATCCCGTTCTACGAAGAGATCCAGAGGATGTCCGTTGAGCTCAGCCGAAGTTTTCTCGAAGAGGAGGGTGGGACCGTCTATGACGTGGGTTCCTCCACGGGGAACACATTGCTTCGACTGATGCAGGCGATATCCCCGAAGACACGAGTGAGGTTCGTGGGTGTGGAGCCTTCAGCCGCGATGCGGGCACGGTGTTGGGAGAAGATCCGAGCGGAGGGCCTCGGCCACGAGATCGACATCCTTGAGGATTCGGTGGAATGTCTGCCGGATCTTCCCGGGGCACGAGTCGTCATCATGCTCTTCACTCTGCAATTCGTGCGACCGCCTCAGCGTGACGCGGTCCTGGCGAAGATCTGTGCGTCCATCGAACCAGGCGGGGCGTTACTGCTGGGGGAGAAGGTGCTCGGGGACGACAACGACCTCTCCCGGGTCTACATCGACCTCTACCACGACTACAAGGAGCGCAGCGGCTACTCCCGGACCGAGATCGCCAAGAAGCGCGAAGCCCTGGAGAACGTCCTCGTTCCGTACCGAGTCTCGGAGAATCGCGACGCACTGCTCAAAGCCGGGTTCTCCCGGGTGGACGAAGTGTTCCGCTGGTACAACTTCGTCGTCTACCTCGCGGTGAGATAGACGAGGGCGGGGCACCTATTCGGATGCCCCGCCCTGTTCGGTCCGGATGTCAGGCCTGAACGCCCTCTTCATCGAACACGTCGAAGTCGAACTCGCCGTTACGTGCACCCTGGAGGAACGCACGCCACTCCCCACGGGTGTACACGTGGGCGGGACGCTCGGGGTGCTTGCTGTCCGTGACGTGGAACTCGTCGCCAACCCGCTCCACCTCCACGCAATCCCCTTGCTGCCCGCTGAAGCTCGATTTGATCCTCACGAGTACTCCTCGACGTACTTCTCCATCAGCTCACGGGATTCTTTCACACTCAACGCGAAGCCCAGCAGGCTCTCGAAAGCGCGTGCGGAGGTGGTGACCTCGGTGGGTTTGTCCAAGAACAGCTCGCCCACGGTGGTCTCCACGTAGACCACTCGACGATCGTCACAGACGAGCAGGGTCAGGCCCCCTACCACGGCCGGGTGGGCGCCTGCGGAGAACGGCACGATCTGTACCGAGGTCTGTGCTTGGCCTGAGACGTTCAGAAGGTGCTGGACCTGATCTCGCATCATCTGTTCGTTCCCCACGATTCGGCGTAACGCACCCTCGTCCATGAGAGCCAAGAGGCGAGGGCTTTCCTCACGGGAGAGGATCTGCCGCCGTGCCATGCGTAGCTCAAGGCGACGCTCAACCTCTTCATCGTCGAGCTCCTGCGGGCCGTACAGCAGGATCTGACGCGTGTACTCGGGGGTTTGCAAGAGCCCCGGGACGATCACCTGATAGGTCCGGATCTCCGAGGCGTCCACTTCCAGGTCCAACAGGGCCGCGTATTCGGGCTGTAGGAGGTCGCGGTAGGGATGCCACCAACTCGGCTGTTCCGCGAGACGGAAGAGTGACATGACCTCCTGCCGGACGTCGTCCGAGACTTCGTAGATCTTGAAGAGCTGGTGAAGCACCGTGCGCTTGGGGATGCGCTCGCCTCGTTCGTAGCGTGCGAAGGATCCTTGGAGAGTCTCCAGGAGAGCGGCCACCTGGGCCTGTGTGTATCCCGCCTGTTTGCGGATCTCAGCGAGCTTGCGGCCGAGCCGGTGCCGCCGGATGTTCACCTGAGCCATCGAACTCCCCGCGCATCGTGTGAGTCGGATAGAATCATATCTATCAGATATTCCAACTAGATGGATTAATCCATGTTACCGTAAGATCCTGGAGCTGCTAAGAGGAGTGACTTCGTGGATGCTTACCTGCTCTCTGCCGTCTGGGCCTCACCGAAACCGAAGGAAGCCCCTACCTTCCTCACCCTGGTGACCCATCACCTGAAAGGGGGGATCCCCTCTGGCAACGGGCTCTACCGGTGGACGATCGAGGAACTCTCCAGGGGCTACGAACTGGGACTGTACAGCGCCGGTCACGCCGAGCTTGGTGAGGAGGGCGAGGAGATCGTGTGCCATCGCGAGGAGCTGCTGTTGTGGGACGGCTCCAGCGTGAAGAACCGCGAAACCCGT